>NZ_FMFG01000066.1:0-4687 GCF_900066275.1 uncultured Faecalibacterium sp.
GGCTACACCGCCGCCCTGTACGCGGCACGGGCGGGGCTGGACACCATCGTGCTGGAAAAACTGTCCGCCGGTGGGCAGATGGCCCTGACCGAGCAGATCGACAACTACCCCGGCTTTGAGAACGGGATCGACGGCTTCTCTCTGGCGGAGAAGATGCAAAAGCAGGCGGAGCGTTTTGGGGCACGCAGCGAATACGCGGAAGTTCTCCGCATGGATCTGACGGCGGTTCCCAAGCTCGTGGAGACCAGCGAGGGGATCTTCCGGGGGAAAACCGTGGTGCTGGCCACCGGCGCAGATCCCAGAACGCTGGGCGTTGCCGGAGAGACGGAGCTGTTGGGCCGGGGCGTGGCCTACTGCGCCGCCTGCGACGGGATGTTTTACAAGGGCAAAACGGTGGTCGTGGTGGGCGGCGGCAATTCCGCCGCGGCAGATGCCCTCCTTCTCAGCCGCGTGGCGAAAAAAGTGATCCTCGTCCACCGCAGAGACACCCTGCGGGCCACCAAGAGCTATCACGAGCCGCTGGCACAGGCCGAAAACGTGGAATTCCGTTGGAACAGCGTCGTTTCCGCGCTGCTTTCCGGGGACAGGCTGACCGGCGTCCGCCTGCGGGACACCGTCACCGGTGAGGAAAGCGTGGTGGACTGCGACGGCGTATTTGTCAGCGTGGGCCGACAGCCCGCCACGGCGCTGGCGGTGGGTCAACTGGCGCTGGACGGCGGCGGCTATATCGTGGCCGGAGAGACCACGGAAACCAGTATTCCCGGCGTTTACGCCGTGGGCGACGTGAGGACGAAGCCCCTCCGTCAGGTGGTCACCGCTGTGGCGGACGGCGCGGTGGCAGTCCACATGGCGGAGAAATATATCGCGGAAAACCGATAAGGGAGGTAGATTGAAAAAGCCATGTTTAAGGTCAGGCCGGATACGACCGCAGTGGGGATGCCGACATATCTGTAAGGCAAACTGACAGAGTGATGGCAGATAAGATAACCCATGTAAGATCGGGAGATATGTTGTCTCTCCATATCCAGTCCACGCAACAGTGAGCAACTGAACACAAAACACAGCCGCAGATGTACTCTGCGGCTGTGTTTTTATGCGTAGTATACCGCGTGACAAGCGGTTTTACTGTGACAGCGTCACATAATTTGAGAAAATCGGCTTCGAGGCAGCTTTTGGAGCGCAAGCCCTTTGTGGTTGTTGACAGAGAAAAAAATATAGGTATAATAAAAGCAAAATATTAAGATTCATTCTTGCATTTGGAGAGTTGGCGGTATGCCAAAATACGCAGAGGAGATATTGGCCGCCGTAACGGAGCTGCAGCAGCATCCCAAGGCGGAGCAGGTGTTCCTGGAGATGAAAAGGGAGCATCCCAGCATCGCTCTGGGTACGGTATATCTGCCCCCATGCCGGGAGCAGGAAAAGACAATCTTATGGAGGAGAAGTATCATGAACGCTAACGTATCTCTTCTGCTCAACGAGCAGATCAATAAGGAGTTCTACTCCGCCTATCTGTATCTGGACTTTGCCAACTACTACGCCGCCGTCGGACTGGACGGCTTTGAGAACTGGTACCGGGTACAGGCGCAGGAGGAACGGGATCACGCCATGCTGTTTTGTCAGTATTTGCAGAATAACGGCGAGGGCGTCACCTTTGAGGCTATCGCAAAGCCGGAGTGGGAACGAGGCGACCACATGGCCCCGCTGAAAAGAGCACTGGAACACGAGATGCTGGTCACCGCCAGCATCAATGCCATCTACGCCGCCGCATACGAGGTCAGGGACTTCCGCACCATGCAGATGCTGGACTGGTTCATCAAGGAACAGGGTGAGGAGGAGAAGAACGCCGCTGACCTCATTACCAAGATGGATCTGTTCGGCGGTGACAGCAAGGGGCTGTATATGCTAAACAGCGAGCTGAAGGCACGGGTCTACACCGCGCCCTCGCTGGTGCTGTAAGCCCCGCGTGTCTGCGGGCTTTCGCATCAGGCAAAAGGCAGACTACATACAGGTGGCCTGCCTTTTCTTCCACCAGATGGTTAGTGATGGTTAACTATGTATAAAACAGAAAGGACTTCAGAACTTGAACAAGGAAAAGGAGATCGAAACCGTTACCCTCATGGTGCGCCGGTATTGTTGTGGTGTGCATTGGACAAGGGGCGAGGCGCTTTGTCCGGCGTGCAATGCACTGCTGGAATACGCCAGAGAGCGGCGGGACAGATACCTGCACGGGAAAATTTAGTGGCACTTTGAATCCTTTCCGAGAGGCGCAATGCGGCAAAAAATAAAGAAGAGATAAGGGCAACGGCTATGAAAGAACGAAAGACCTTCTGGGACAAAAATGCCGGTCGTTACGACCGCTTTATGCGAAAGGATCGGGCGGCATACGAAGAGATGTATAAGATGATCCGGCCGGTGGTGAAAGCCAAAACGGTGCTGGAGCTGGCGACTGGCACGGGACTGATTGCAAAGCACATTGTGAACGCAGCAGCGCACATCGAGGCGACGGATGCCTCCGCGGAGATGATTGCCGAGGCCAAGCGTGATAACCACTCTGCCAAGCTGCACTTTTCCGTACAGGATATGTTCAGCCTGCCCTATGCGGATAAGTCCTTTGATGTGGTGATCGTGTCCAATGCGCTGCACATCGTGCCGCAGCCGGAAAAAGCCCTGCAAGAAATCAAGCGGGTGCTGAAAGAGGACGGCGTGCTCATCGCGCCGACCTTCACCCACGCGGGGAACTCGTTTTCCGGCAAGGTCAAGGCATTTTTCATGAAGCTGGCGGGCTTCCCTCTCCACAGCAGATGGACGAGCGAGGAATACCTGCGTTTCCTGCGGCAAAATGGCTGGACGGTGCGGAAAAGCGCTGTCCTGAAAGCCTCGTTCCCATTAACCTATGCCGAATGTGTGAAATCGGAGGAATAAGATACAATCAAGCCATACAAGAGATAAGAGGGAGGCAAGGAGCAATGTACGATATCTGTCTTACCGTTTCAGCATGGTGCATCATCGGCCTATTGGGTGTTCTGTTTATAAGCAGCGCCCGCCGGGAGATCTCCCGGCGGGCGCTGCTGTGTTCAGAGGAACGTTATTTTTCTTGCCTTACTTTGCGGCATCCACCAGCACACCAACGTAGCCGGCAGTATCCACCAGCGTGGCACCGGAAACGGCGTCCACAGCCTTTTCATCTTTGCTCAGAGCCTCGGCGTCGGCAATGCTCATGCCGTTCACGTGGTTCTGGATGGCGTCGTAGTTGGCATCCAGCGAAACGGTGGAACCAGCCTTTTCGGCCATCATCTTGCTGTAGTAATCGGCGTTGACCCGCTTAGACATCAGCACCTTGCCCTCGGCGTAGCCTGTGCCGAAGTCAGAATCGGAGTTGGGCACACCGACGACCCCAGCGTCCGAACCGGCAAACTGGAACTCGTCAATGTAGCTCAGCACGATGGTGTCCCCGGCGGTGGCGACAGCGCCGGAGGTGAAGCACTTGGTGCCGTGTGCGGCCCCATAGACCACATTCAGCTTCAGGTCCTCGGAGCTGCCGTTGAACTCCACGGCCTGCGTGGTCTGGGCGTTTTTGGCGGCATCCACGATGGCAGAGAGATAACCGGCGGTATCCACCAGCGTTGCGCCGGAGACGGCGTCCACAGCCTCGGCACCCTTGGCGGCTACATCCTCCAGCTCGGAGATGGTCTTGCCGACGGCAAAGTTCTGGATGGCGTCGAAGTTTGCATCCAGAGCGACCGTGGAGCCGCCCTTTTCAGCCATCATCTTGCTGTAATAATCGGCGTTGGCCCGCTTGGACATCAGCACCTTGCCCTCGGCGTAGCCTGCGGCAAAGTCGGAGTCGGAGTTGGGCACGGCGGTCACGCCTGCATCGGTGCTGGTGAACTGAAAATCGTCGAGGTAGGCGGCGAGGATGACGTCATCCTTCACCACAGCCACCGCTTCGGTGAAGCACTTGGTGCCGTGGGCGGCAGCATAGGCCTGCCCGATCTGGATGCCGCCTTCCACCGGGACGATGGCGGCGGGCTCAGCGGGGGCTGCGGCAGCAGAGTCGGCGGGGGCTTCTTCGGCCAGCTCCACACCCAGTGCGGCGGCAACGGCCTTCCGGACAGCCTTGGTGGTCACCGTGGCACCGGCAACGCCGTCGATGGCGGGGCCGTTGGCGGCCACGACCTGCTTGGACAGCTCTTCCAGTGCAGCGCCGCCGATGTTCTCGGTCTCCTGTGCACCTTCCAGCTTGCAGTCGGTAACAGTGCCATTGGCATCCACGGTCAGGGTGGCGGTGACAGCACCGCCAAAGCCGTCGGCAGAGCCGGTCTTGGTCGCGCTGGCAGCGGTGGAACTGCTGCTGCCGCCGCAGGCGGCCAGAGAGACGCCAACAACGAGGCTCATGGCCACGGCAGCGCTCAGTTTACGGATGATCTCCTGTTTCATGGGTCTTTCCTCCAGAGAAAAATCGGTTTGTGTTCTGTCCCCAGAAAAGGTCATATCTTTTCAAGGATGTTTACAAAAGATAACATATTTTGTGAGGTGCTGTCAAGAGATTTTAGCACATACTTCGTGAAGAATGATAAATTGGTGTCAATTTGTGACGCTGACGGTATACGAAGCGAACGGACGGTCTACGCTGTTAGTAATTCCTGAATGGAAACCAAGCAAGCAGTTTTGCCACTTTCAGCCCCAG
>NZ_FMFG01000070.1:0-3280 GCF_900066275.1 uncultured Faecalibacterium sp.
TGGCCTGTGACAGCAGCAGTTCAAATTCGATGTCGGCGGTTTCGTAGGAGCAGGCAAAGGAGGACACCAGCATTTTTTCATCCGTCTTAGCTGGATTCTCGATGTAGTCCAGTGCCTTTTTCAGCGTTGACTTGATAGGATGTATCTTTGTAACTGCCATATCTGTGCCAGCGCTCCTTTGATGTCCGCAACATCTTGTGTGTACAGCGGCCCCATGCTGTTCAGCCGCCGTGCGATCTGATTGACGTTGACACCAATCTTCTGCAATTCGGCGGTCTGCGCCCGGATGTCGGTGGTGTCGATGTGGACAACATAACCGTCTATCAGCATCTTCCGGGCGTATGCAGAAAAATTCCGTGTGTGCAGCAGAGCCATCTTCTGCCGGATAAGTTCCCGTTCCTCCGGCGTCACGGGAACACGCAGAACAATTTTTCGGGTTCGGTTCGTCATAGTTTCACCTCGTTTCTTGGGGGGCTGGGGTACTCCCCAGCAAGCATTTTTGCCGGGAGTGGCTACACTCCCTATGCTTGCTATGAAAGTTTTATCCTCTGATACCTACTACAAAGGAACGCTCCGTTTTGCCAAAGGGGCAAAGAAAAAACGCTGCAATCCCGTAAAGGCTGCAACGCTTCTTTCTGTCATATTCAGTTGTGTACGGACAGCTTATTTGTCCGAGCTTTCGATTTCCGCAACCTCTTTCGCCGTAGCAGTCACAATCCGTAATCCCTTATCGCTGATACTGTCAAGCAGAGTATCAAGCTGCCGCCGCTGCGTGGATTTTTCAGCGTCCCTATTCGGGAAAAAGAATTGGTCTACCGATATGTTATAGCGTGTCACAAGCTCATAAAAGATTTGCAGGCTTGGTTGTTGTCCCTTATTTTCAATATTGGTAAGGTAACGCGGAGAAATATTCATTGCGTCGCTTACATCTTTGCGGCTTTCCTTTCTCGCTGTCCGCGCCGCTTTTATCGCTTGCCCGAAAGCTGCGAAGTCATAAAGTGGTACAGGTCTTTTGGCCATAATTATTCACCCTATTATATTGTATAGTTCCCAACTTTTTCAAGATACGTCTATACAATTCCCACTGTTGGCTTAAATAATTCATATTTAGTATATTGCTATTATTCGTTTGTCCGAGTACAATTATATAAATGCCGAACATAGAAAGGAGTTGTGAATTTATGGAATATATATCCGCACCACAGGCAGCGGAAAAATGGGGCATTTCAGAAAGACGAGTACAGATACTTTGCAGCCAGAACCGCATACCAGGCGCTTCAAAACTTGGGTATATGTGGCTGATACCAAAAGACGCGGAAAAACCTGTTGATGGACGCATAAAAAATCCTACAAATAGTAACAAATTATGAATAATCTTTTGATGTAAAGCGATTTTGACAATGGTTGGAAAGTACTCTTGATAGTATTTTTCTTGGAATATGTTATAACCAATGTAAAGAAAGGAAAAAGAAATGTATATTAGCAAACGACTAAAGGAATTGAGAACTGCTAATAATTTTAGTCAAGAAAAACTTGCAGAACTTCTCAATGTTTCAAGACAAACAATTTCAAGTTGGGAAAACGAAAGGAGTTATCCAGACGTACACAATTTAATTATGCTTTGTGAAATTTATTCAATTTCATTGAACGATCTTATGAAAGGAGATATAGAAATAATGAAAAAAGAGTTATTAAATAAGAATGACTCCCCTAAGGATGCTGTACAAATGATTCAGGGCGGTTGGATTATGATTATAGGATTACTTGTTGCAGTAATTGGTCTTATCATTTTAATCAATAATGGGAATGCGTTATGGGGATATGGCTTGATGGTTATTGGTGCTATCATTTCTGCTTTTTTCGCTTTTTACGTTGATTATCTTAAACGAAAAAACAAAATCAAGACATATAAAGAACTGAGTGATTTTTATGATTATTCTATGAAGTTATTGGAGCAAAGTAAAAGCTAAAAGACAAGAGAGATTGATTTAGAAACTGCCGGACGACGGCAAAAGAAAAAAGCCGTCGTAGAGCAGACATATTTTCACGCGCGTATGAAACGGCGGCTTTGATTTTCAGAGCCGCCGTTTCTTTGCGTTTACACAAACCTATGACGACTTGCAGGGACACGGTAGCTGATTGGAGGTTATTTTACCGTGTCCGTTTTGGTTATTCATAGTACCCATGAGTTACATCAATTAAAAAAAGCGTAGCTCCCCCTCCGGGTAATTCCGGCTATGGATACGAACTGACAATTCAATATATTAGCTTTGCCATTTCCTATGCGTTTGCCCGCGTTCTGCGGGCAGGCGCATTTTGTCGTTTTGGAGAAAAATTTTCAAATTTTTTCTCTGAATGTTTGGCACATTCCCCGCGCCATTTGTTGAAGGGTTACGAAAGGGGAAAGCATCACCCGCTTTCGCAGTTGCGAAAGGAGGTGATACCATGAATGAACCTAATCGTACCCAGCGGCAAATCCGATGTGCTTTTAACGGGTTTTGCAAGCGGACGTTGAAGAATGAAGCTATCAACGCCCACGGGGAAATCAAAAGGCGGCAGCTACAAGAAGTTTCGTTTTCTGACCTAACTCCGCAAGAGGAAAACCAGCTTTACACCTACGACACTTACTTTGAACATGATGAAGCTGAAAAATCCTTTTGTGTGGCAGGCAAGGAAATAACTGCGAAGCTGTTTGCCGAAGCCCTGCACAGCTTGCCGGACGACAAACGAGAAGCCGTATTGCTGTACTACTTTTTTGAAATGAACGACGCGGAAATTGCAAAGCTCCGTGACGTTCCGAGAAGTACGATACAGTATCGGCGTACAAGCTCTTTTGAACTGTTAAAACGCTATTTGGAGGAACGCGCCTATGACTGCACATAATGGTAACACCGAACAGGACGAACGCGGCTTGTTACCGTACTCGGTAATCATAGCTGCAACAAAGGGCGACCCGGAAGCTATGAAGATTGTCGTACAGCATTACGAAAGCTACATAGCGTCCCTGTCTATGCGAAAACTCATTGACGAGCGCGGCAATACCTACTACGGCATAGACGAGGACATACGCGACCGTTTACGGTCAAAGCTTATGCGGGCTGTCCTTTCATTCAAGGTATAAGGTAGACCCGGCAGCGTTCCCCTTTCCGCTGCCTATCTCTATCCTGCCTTTTTGTTCATTGACAAAGAAAGCGACGCAAGATAACGGCGACGCAGCATAGGGCAAACGGATACGTTGCTGTCTGTATCGAGCCGGACGGCGGGTGCGCCACGATGCTTT
>NZ_FMFG01000067.1:0-4218 GCF_900066275.1 uncultured Faecalibacterium sp.
GAACTGTGAGGTGGACGATGCAGCAAAAATGGAACCAGAATTTTGACGGTGAACCCATGACGGACATCCCGCAGAAGTTTCTGAACGCAGGGTGCGATGTTTATATGGTGATGCAGCTGCGGCATGACGAAAAAATCCTCGATGAAAGATTTGCTTCCATGCGGGAACTGCATCGTCGGGGCAAAACGCCAGACCCGGAGCATTATGAGGTCACCTACTATGCTGATTTGCCTGCCATGTGGCAGGATGTGCCGAACAATGAAGTTTTGGAAGAACTGTTTCAGATGTTCAACCTCTCCCGTCCGCAGGATTTTAGGGGACACAGCCTGTCGGTCAGCGATGTGATCGCGCTTAAACGCAATGGCGAGGTGTCTGTGCATTATGTGGACAGCATCGGCTTCAAGGATTTACAGGGGTTTCTGGACAAGCAGCCGGAACGCCCTTCGGTGCTGATGAATCTCAAGGAAAAGTGCGATGCCCCGGAGTGCAATCCAACCGTCTGCCGGAAAGTGAGGGATGCCCATGAACTTTGACCACGAGGAACTGATGCTGATGATGCTCTACAACTCCGGCACCCGGCTGGGGCTGGTACACGAGTTGCGGCTGATGCAGTGCTACTTGATGCCCGATGAAACTGCCCTGCGGGAGCTGTCGGAGGGTGTTATCGAAAAGCTGAAACTGGTGACCGATGCAGAGTTTGCCGAGTTGGAATTTCCGCTCGACTGACTTTTGCCGCCTGCGGGCGGCATACATATTCTCTTTTACAATGCCATTTGGTGTGGTATACTGAACTCGACAACTCGGAAAGTTGCAGGGGTAACAGAAATGAAAAATAGAATAATCGGTATTATATTTTTAACTGTCTTTGTGTCAATCAACCTTTGGGCCATTCTGACAAAGAACTATTTCAATTCATTTCTGGCAGGAATTGCAGGAATGTGTCTTGTTACCGCAATTCTTTATCTCCGAAACGGAAAAAAATAATCAAATTCCTGTTTAAGAGGATCAGCCGATGGACAAAACATTTCAGAAATTATTACAGACTGACATTGATCTTTCATCCTTAGGCGTAGAACGCCGTACAGATAACGAACCGTATTTTTGCACACCAAAGGGTGCGTCTGTATTTGGTTGGACCGGTGTGGATGGAATCCACTTCTGTTTTGTTCGTGGCTTTGGCGGTATGGTTTTTGCTGTCAGCCCGGCGAACACATTTCCAAACTATGTTCATCCGTTGGCAAAAAATTTCGCTGATTTTCTGCGGCTACTGCTTGCCTGCGGCGATGTGGCAGCATTGGAGCAGGCATGGATGTGGGATAAGGCACAATTTGAAACCTTCTTACAGGACAACCCTCCCACGCAGGAGCAGCAGGAAACCCTTGCGCTTGTCGCTACGAAATTAAAGCTGATGCCAATGGAGCGGCCATGGGCATATATCAAAGAGCTTCAGGCATCTTTTGATTACAGCAAAATCAAGTACACCAAAGAATATTACGATGTTGTGGACCAGAACGCAAAACCAGCTATCCCGGAGTGGAAAGTCTACTTTGAGGGAAACTTCTGGGGACATTCGGGAAAAGAACGTGCCGGAACAGAAGTCCCCTTGAATCAGCAATTTGAATGGGCCGGGCATCATTGGATCATTCCTGCGGCGTATTCGTGCAGCAAGGGGTTCGTTGTGGACTTTTGTATGCGTACCCCGGAGGAAGACATTCGCAAGTTCATGACTAAATGGGATTTACACCCCGAAAACGACTCTTGTGAATACTTCACGCAGGAGCAGCAACTGCAAATAGATTTAGAAAATCCACTTTGTCTTGACTTTATTCCTCGTTTGGAATTGAACGGGAAAACAATGCCGACCTCCCACGGTTGCTCGGTGGTCTTTAATCCATGTTTGCCAGACGGGATGATCAATGAAGCGGAAGCAAAGTGGGCATTGGAACACTATGATTTGGATACATCCTATGGGTGGATGATTTTTCGGGCGGCATTTCCGTGGACAAGCAAACGCCGTCCTGAAATAAAATCCCTCTCCCTTACGATGGAGCAACGGCCATGCCGTGTGCCGGGACCACATTTCCAGACACACGCTCCCGGTGATTCGTTTTCTTTCCTCCATCCGGTCAGCGGAACAAACTATACATTGACCGTGCAGGAAATAGAGCAACAAACAATTCCTCAAAAGTGTTTCGGTTCTGACCGCTGGGTTTATCCGACACACTTTACCGTCATGCGTTATACGCTTTTCCCTGAATCGGAGGAAGATATCTCGATTTGTGATTGCTGCGATGGAGATAAGCCTATGGAAATTGCTGTGGAGGGAGACACCTTCACGCCGGAAACCCAAAATAATGCTTGCGTAGGCATTATCGGTGGAGCTGACGGACCAACAGTGATTATGCCTGGAGAAAAATCACAAGGCAGGCTTCATGCTGCTTGCTCAGCACTGCACTTTGAGCCGGTTCGGGATGATGTAGAGTGGTGCACAATGTTCAGTATTAAGAATTTTGATGAAACGACGATCAACCTTATATAACAGGAATACGATGACGACTTTCAGCTTGTCGATGGTTGTCAACTGGGATAATTGTCATAAGCCATCACTCCGAAAAATTTTCATAACCCGCAAGAAAGTGGGCTTGATAGAATACTTTCATTCATGCTATACTAAAATCAGTTTTAATGCACAGAAAAATTGAAAGCGGAGGATAGCCAATGGACACCAAAAAAAGATCACCCATCGACCGCCTGCTTTTTGCCACCTTTCTGAAAGGCCGCACATCTTCCCGTGATGTATGGGAAGAAAAGGGCGATATGACCCCCGAAGATAACCAGAAGATCATCGAGGAGACCAACGAGATCATCAACGATGATTCCACCTATCCCTTCATCAGCTACCTGTCCGACCTGCTTGCAAAATCCAAACCCTCCGATGAGGCGGTCATAAAACTGCACGACTGCATTGAAAAAGTTGCAGTTACGTTGGGGCAGGACAGCACCGATGTGTTCCGTGCGCTCCTTGCAAAACTGATCGAGGAGCCGGAAGAAAAGCAGACCTTTGACCGTCTGCTGGAGATGGCCGAGAAATTGGCGGCAAAGCACTGAGATAACTTTACGAGGTGATTTCAATGAGCTACGGATGGGCAACTGTTTTCACTTTAGCGGCATGGTTTGCAGGACTTGTGGTTGATGTAAATGTGCGGGTCGGCGACCTCGGTTTACGAACAGTGCTTCCTGTCATCGTGATGGGGTGCTGCGTTATGAAGTACATAAAGGACAATAGCAAATAATCTTATCTCAATACACTTTCCAGCGGGCGACCACAAAACGGTTGCCCGCTCTTTTTATGCTCAAAAAATGGAAGGAGGAACGCTATGCCAAGCAAAACCGAAGAATATCTCGCCCTTGCCCAGCGCACGGCCAACGGCTTGACCCGATACTGGGAAAGCTGGACGGACTACCTGACCACCGCATCCCGGCTGTACAAGTACAGTTTTGCGGACCAGCTCATGATCTACGCCCAGCGCCCGGATGCCACCGCCTGCGCCGACTTTGACATCTGGAACAACCGGATGAACCGTTATGTGCCCCGGAGTGCAACCCCATCGTCTGCCGGAAAGTGAGGGATGCGCATGAACTTTAACCATGAGGAACTGATGCTGATGATGCTCTACAACACCGGCACCCGGCTGGGGCTCATTCACGAACTGCGGCTCATGCAGTGCTACCTGATGCCGGACGAGACCGCTCTGCGGGAACTATCGGTGGTGGTTATCGAAAAGCTGAAACTGCTGACCGATGCAGAGTTTGTCGAGCTGGAATTTCCACTGGACTGACTTTTGCCGCCTGCGGGCGGCGTACATAAAGTATTTTGTTCTTCCAAAAGATATGCTATAATCAAATCAGACAAAATTCCTCTCTTCAAGCGATTTCTCCGCAATTTTCCTGTGGCTCTGCTCATATCAAAAATAAGGGACCGATTTTTAATTGTCAGAACGGAGGAACCATTATGGCAATCTTTGAAAAGACCATCCGAAACAAGAATTTTGACAAACTGCTTCGGAAGCTGGAAAATGAAATCCCGGACAGCAGTTGGTCGGCAGATTTAGAGGCAGGCAGTGATTTCAAAGAGGGCGATGCCCGGTGCAGTGTCCGTGTGTTTGAACGGTACAGCATGATGGGCGGCAACCGCCTGAGTCTGACACTGACCATGTT
>NZ_FMFG01000069.1:0-3754 GCF_900066275.1 uncultured Faecalibacterium sp.
TCATGCCGCGCACGACCTTTTCAGAAAGTTCTGCGGAATAGTATTCAGCCATGCCGGTGAGCATGCTCTTGACCATGATACCTGCAGGGCTGTCAGAGATAGGCTCCGTGGCAGATACCAGCTTGACATGATTTCGTTCCAGCTGATACTCATAGTGGGCCGAATCATAGCGGTTTCGGGCAAAACGGTCAAGCTTCCAGACCAGCACAATGTCAAACAACCGTTTCTCGCTGTCCTTGATCATCTGCTGGAAGTCCGGGCGGTTATCGGTTTTGGCGGAAAGGGCGCGGTCAATGTAGTGCTTGACCACGGTAATGCCGTTCTTTTCGGCGTAGGCCGTACACTCGCGAATCTGACCTTCGATGGATTCTTCGCGCTGGTTATCGCTGGAATAGCGAGCATAAATCACGGCGGTCATGCAAACACCCCTTTCACTTCATTCTCCGCAGGCGGCGCACAAGGTCGGATGCACTGTACAGCACACGGGCTACCGACACCGCATCCTCGCTCACGATGTAGAACACCGAGTAGTTGTCCACCAGCATCTGCCGCAGCCCTTGGGTGCGCTCCGGCTCGCTTTCCACTAGCGCACAGCGTTCCGGCAGGATGTTCAGCGACTGGATTGCTTCTGCAATGCGGTCATACTGTCGCATTGCGGTGTCAGATTCCAACAGACGGTCGGCAATGTAGCTGTAGATCTGCTCCATATCGCTGAGTGCCATCCGGGAAATTTTCACATCATACTGTTTCATCTGTGCTGTTCCCTGAACTGGGCGAATGCGCTTGCGGCATCCACGGTGTCACCGTTCTGTATTTCTTTGATGCCCACCTGCAAGTCTGCATGGAGCTGGTCATCGGTCATAGTGTCAGCGTTCAAAGCCGCAGGAGCCTTCGGCAGGGATAGCGAGAAGGGGATGCCGCCAGTCAGGGAGATCTGGCGCAGGTACATATCAATGGCTGTTGCCATTGGGATGCCGAGCTGCTTCAGCACATCCTCGGCTTGCTGCTTAACGCTGGGGCTGACCCGGACGTTCAACATCATCGTTTTTTCCATGGTTATCACCTCGAATTTATTGTAATGCTTTTTGCATTACAAGTCAATCGAGTGCGAAGTCGCAATTGAAATTCTCTATATTACACAATATATTCGTCGTTAAATTGTTTAAAACGCAGAATATTCATTCGTTAGAATAAATCTTTGGAGTACGCCCAGTTTGTGCTGGGTGGTGAGATTGAGCATTATCTCTCACTCAGCTGTGACCATGGCAGATTTAGAGGATTGACCTTTAATTAGAATATACAGATAAAACCGACAGCCATCTACTTGCGACTTGCAAATAGATGGCTGTCTATTATTAACTACGCATTTTAACAATGATTTTTCTTTTCAACAAGCATTCCGATAATAAACGAAAGTAGGAAAACGAGTAGCCAAATCAAAACTCCGTAGTGTGCCTTGAGCTGCCATACTTTTCCTATATACATATCCGGCGTGATTTTTGTGGCGTTTATGCTCGTCATTTTATTTGACTACCAAATTGAGAGCCACACTTGGCTCTCAACGGCCAAATGCCCTTTGCAAAAGGGCATTATTTCAAGACCATCGTGACCGCCGAAGCCAAGCTGGACTTGGAGCGCAAAGGTGTCCAGAGTTACCAGCGGGACATTTATGCCCGGTTCCTCTGTTTCGGCAACGGTGCGCTGACCTCACTGTACGACCATTCGGACGGTTTCTTTCGCCGCCAGCTCATCCTGACCACCAAGGACAAGCCTGCTGACCGCACGGATGACCCCTTCCTTGTGGAGAAGATGTGCGCCGAGTTGGAGGGCATCCTGCTCTGGTGTCTGGAAGGGCTGCACCGGCTGGTGCAGAACGGTTTCCGCTTCACGGTCAGCGAACGAGCCGCCGCCAACGTGGACACCATCAAGCGCAGCAGCAACAATGTCATCGACTTTATGGAGTCCGAGGGCTATTTCCGCTTCAAGGCGGACTACTCCATCAGCTCCAAGGAGTTCTACGACATTTATAAGCAGTGGTGCGAGGACAACGCCTGCCACAGCGTATCGGCCATCCGTTTCAGCGCGGAACTGCGACAGAACGACCGCCGCTATAACCTTGAAGCCACCAACAACATCTACCTGCCCGGTGGCCGCAGGGTGCGGGGCTTTGTGGGCATCGAGCCGCTTGTTCACCCCTGTCCGTAAAAAGTGCATTTTTTTACGGAAGAAGTTCGTACAACCTGTACGGTCTGTACTTGTACGCACCTGTACGGCGAATTGAAACAAATTAAAACGAATTATCGTTTATATTTCGGATTTCCGTACGTCGTACGAACCGTACAGGTTATTTGAAGTCCGTACGCAATTTTTTCAGATGCGTACGGAGCAATCAAGTTCGCATTGTGCGAACTTGATCGTAGCTCTCCCGCAGGAGACGTTCCCCCTCGGAGAGTCCTCGAAGAGCCCACTACACTTTGCAGACCGCAGGGAGGAAAGTGTCATAGTGGGTTATTACACTTCCGTGGAAGTGCACCTCCGTTCCCCGTTACCTCCCGATGAACCCCGAAAGGAGGGATGCCCTTTGGCAAGAAGTGATGGTATTGACCGCACAAGTGTCCGAAACCTCGCCGTTTCGGATAAGGCCGTTGGTAACACCCAGCAGCACAACGAGCGCGAAAAGGACAGCTATCGAAACCCCGACATTATCCCCCAGCGCGCTTCATGGAACGTCCACTTCAAAAAGCCAACCGCCAGCTACACTGACCTGTTCGCCCAACTGGAAACCGCTGGTACGATTTCCACGCGCGGCCTGAAGCCGGATGCCACCCACTACTGCGAACTTGTCTTTGATGTCAACTCGGCCTATTTTGACAATCACGGTGGCTACGAGTTCGCCAAGCAGTTCTATGAGGATGCCTACAAAGCTGCTGTGCAGATTGTGGGTGGTGAGCAGTATATCCTCTCGGCAGTCATGCACGCCGATGAGATCAACCGCGCCATGACCGAAGCATTAGGTCGGGAGGTCTACCACTACCATCTTCATGTGGTCTATGTGCCTGTGGTGGAAAAGCAAATCCTCTGGTCGAAACGCTGCAAGGACAAGGCACTGGTCGGCACCGTCAAGGAGACTGTCATGCAGGTCAGCCGGAGCAAGAAGTGGGCATCCAAGCCCCTGCTGGACGATGCCGGAAAGCCCGTGCTGCAAAAGAACGGCAAGCCAGTCCTGAAGAAGTCGTACAGCGTCCTGCAAGACGATTTCTTCAACTATATGCGTACTGCCGGGTACACCGATGTGGAGCGCGGCGAGCGTGGCAGCACCGAAGAACACCTGACTGTCACTCAGTTCAAAGTCCAGCGGGAGCAGGAACGGCTGGACACCCTGACCACCCAAGCCGACCAGCAGGCACAATCGCTTGCTAAAACCAGTCAGGCCCTCTCCCAAAAGGAGAAAGAACTTGCCTCCATTCAGAAAAAGACCACGCTCACGAAAGAAGCCCTCATTCATGCGCGTGATCTGGATTATATCGGCAAGCGCACCTTTCTCGGTAACTACTCGCTGACCGAAGAAGAATTTTCCAAGCTGAAAAAGCAAGCCGACCATGGCTATATGATGGACGTGGAGAACCGCCGCTTGAAAGAAGAACTTTCCACCGCCAAGAAGGAGGCCGTTCGTTGGAGCAACAAGTACCACGACCTGTGGTACGACGTGAAACCCTATCTGGATGCTCTCCACCGTGCGCCCGAACTGGTGCGC
>NZ_FMFG01000100.1:0-558 GCF_900066275.1 uncultured Faecalibacterium sp.
GAGGTGAAACTATGACGAACCGAACCCGAAAAATTGTTCTGCGTGTTCCCGTGACGCCGGAGGAACAGGAACTTATCCGGCAGAAGATGGCTCTGCTGCACACACGGAATTTTTCTGCCTACGCCCGGAAGATGCTGATAGATGGTTATGTTGTCCACATCGACACCACCGACATCCGGGCGCAAACCGCCGAACTGCAAAAGATTGGTGTCAACGTCAATCAGATCGCGCGGCGGCTGAACAGCATGGGGCCGCTGTACACACAAGACGTTGCGGACATCAAGGGAGCATTGGCGCAGATATGGCAATTACAAAGATACATCCTATCAAGTCAACGCTGAAAAAGGCACTGGACTACATCGAGAATCCGGCAAAGACGGATGAAAAGATGCTGGTATCCTCCTTTGCCTGCTCCTACGAAACCGCCGACATCGAATTTGAACTGCTGCTGTCACAGGCCATGCAGAAAGGCAACAATCTGGCCCACCACCTGATACAGTCTTTTGCGCCGGGCGAAACCACGCCGGAGCAGGCCCACGAGATTGGCCGGCAGCTTGC
>NZ_FMFG01000071.1:0-3196 GCF_900066275.1 uncultured Faecalibacterium sp.
TGCCCCGACGATGCAGTTCCCGCATGGAAGCAAATCTTTCATCGAGGATTTTTTCGTCATGCCGCAGCTGCATCACCATATAAACATCGCACCCCGCGTTCAGAAACCTCTGCGGGATGTCCGTCATAGGTTCGCCGTCAAAGTTCTGGTTCCATTTTTGCTGCATCGTCCACCTCACAGTTCCGGCGCAGAACGTGCAGACGATTTTGGCGCAGACGTATCACTTGCCAGTTCTGCCAGCTTTTCCAGTGTGGAAGAGCGATGGTCTGCACTCAGTTCCTCGGTTTCCGCAACTTTGTCCATGACGGCATCGTAGTCCTGCAACAGCCGCCGCCCCTTTTCCATGTGGTGCGCTTCCAGAATCTGCTCACGGGCTTCCTGAATGGTCAGTTCCGGGGCATCCAACTGCCCGCCGTCCATCACAGAATAATCGCTGTGGTAGAGTGTGTAGTCCCATCCATCCTCACAGGACTGGATGGCAAGATAGCCCTTACCGCCCAGTTCCCATACAGCCTGCTCGTCCTGTGTCTGAATTTCGGGGTAGAAGTCGGCATGGTTTCGCTCCATGACCTCGGCAAACTGGCAGATGTGGAACACATTGCCCAGACCGCCCATGTCAAAGTGATAATCATCCAGATGTTCCACCCGTGCCGTAAAACTGCGCCCATCCGGGTAATCCACCTGAATCACGCCGCCATCTGGAATGCGATAGAGGTCATCATAGTGGCTGTTGATGAGACGAATATCCTTCGGCAGCGTTTCCGGCTCCCAGATGCGCCGCCTGCCAATGCCCGCCTGCGGGATGTTTTCGAGGATCTTTACGCTTTCCTGTTGGATGACCTTGCGGTCATCGTCCGAAAGTTCAAATAGATACCAGTTCCGGGCGGCAGGAATGGCGTTCCTGCCATCGGGCGGCAGGTTCTTTTCGGAAATCTGCCCGCTTTCCAGCGGCTCGCCGGTCACCTTGTTGTAGGTGGCAAAGCCGACTCCTGCACCGTTTTCCCGGAGGTGGAGATAGCGTTCATCGTTGATAAGGTAAACCGCTTCTTTTTTCTGCTCCATCAGCAACCACCCTCAAATTCCAGAGAAAACTTGCTGCGGCCATCCGCCTCGGTGCCCAACAGCACGGTTGCATTGTAGGTCTTGCCCTTGGCGCTCTTGCAGTCCTTCAGCCTGACACGGCCATCCCGCAGCAGCTTGTCCGCCATTCGGCCATCCAAACGCTTGCCCAGACGCTTAAAGAACGCATTGTCCTTCCACAGCACGAAACGGCACTCCCGGTTCTCGCAGAACCAGCCCTTTTCACGCTCCACGACAGGCTTACCGCAGTTCGGGCAGACACCAATAATTTTGTTTTTCATAAGCGCATTCGCTCCTTTCGCAGCCTCGGTGGTCGTTACCAGCGAGGAAATCATCTCTTTGATTTCAGTCATAAAAGTTTCAGGCTCCATTTCGCTGCGCTCGATTTGCAGCAGTTTTGTTTCCCAATCGGCGGTCATTTCCGGGGATTGGATTTCTTCGGGCATTACGGTAATAAGGGCTTTGCCCTTGTCGGTAGGCAGCAGCACCTTGGTTTTCTTGTTGCCCTTGCGCTCCAGAAAGCCCTTCTGCACCAGCTTTTCGATGGTGGCGGCTCTGGTTGCCGGGGTGCCGATGCCCTGATGTTCCACACCCTCCGGCATACTGTCTGCACTAGCGGTTTCCATCGCATGAAGTAGAAGGTCCTCGGTAAAATGCTTCGGCGGGGTCGTTTGCCCCTCTTTCAGTTCGGCGTTGAGAATGCCGCACTCATTTTCTGCGACATTGGGCAGGGCTGTGAGTTTCTGCTTTCGGTTCAGGATATCTGCCAGCACCTTGCGCTCCACCGCTTTCCAGCCTTCCTCCAAAACTTCCTTGCCCTTGGCGGTAAATTCCTCCCCGGCGCATTCGGTGGTCAGCAGGGTCTCCAGATAACGGAAGGGCTTGCTTACCGCCATCAGCGTCCGGGCGATGATGAGCTTCAGGACATTCTGCTCCCCCTTGGGCAATGCGTCCAGATCGGCTTGCAGCATACTGCGAGTGGGCAGGATAGCGTGGTGGTCGGTGACTTTTTCCGGGTTGACGGTGCGCCGTGTCCGGGGCACAGCTTCGTCCACATCTTCCGGGGTAATGTCGAGAAAAACCTCCAGTGCCTCGGTCAGTTCTTCCAGCATTTCCTCGTCATCGTCGGTGATATAGCAGCTATCAGTTCTGGGATAAGTGGTAAGTTTCTTCTCATAAAGGCTCTGCACATAGTCCAGCGTCTGCTGTGCGCTGTACCCCAGCAGGCGGTTGGCATCTCGCTGAAGGGTGGTCAGATCGTACAGCGGCGGCGGATTTTCGGATTTTTCCTTGCGGATGATGCGCTGGATCGTTGCTACCATCTCCTTTCGGCAGGCTTCCAGCAGGTTTTCGGCAACGGATTTTTCGGGAATGCGGCGGCTGGATGCCGTGCAGCCGCTGGTCAGTTCCAGATCCACCGTGTAGAACTTCTCCGGCACAAAGGCGGCAATGGCGGCTTCCCGCACCACCGTCATGGCAAGCACCGGGGTCATAACACGCCCCACCGCCAGCGGTTGACCGTACAGGCACGAAAAAAGCCGGGACGCATTGATGCCGACCATCCAGTCGGCGCGTTCCCGGCAGAGAGCTGCGTTGTACAGCGCATCGTATTCAGTTGACGGTTTGAGGTGGGCAAAGCCCTCCCGGATAGCTGATTCTTCCATGCTGGACAGCCACAGGCGGGTAAAGGGCTTTTTGCATCCGGCTTGCTGATACACTAAGCGGAAGATCAGTTCTCCCTCGCGTCCTGCATCCGTAGCACAGATCACGCTGTCAACATCCGGGCGGTGCATGAGCTTTTGCAGGATGCAAAACTGCTTTTTGGTGCTGGCAGACACCAGATACTGCCACTTCTGCGGTAGGATGGGCAAGTCTGCAATGCTCCACTTGACGTATTTGGCATCATAAACATTGGGCGGTGCCAGTTCCACCAGATGACCAACGCACCAGCTGACGAGATAGCCGTTGCCCTCAAGGTAGCCGTCCTGCCGGTTGGTCGCACCGAGAACTTTTGCATAGGACATGGCCACCGAGGGCTTTTCTGCCACGACTAATTTTGCGATAAGAATCCCTCCAATCTGTTTCGGATTGCAATATGTAAGGCGGCAAACGCCGC
>NZ_FMFG01000072.1:0-3002 GCF_900066275.1 uncultured Faecalibacterium sp.
CACCCCGAAACAGATGGAGGACACTATCATCAAGCTGCTGGATCAGTGGCAACGCAAACAGCAGCGGCAGAATGAACGCTAACACACATTTTGAATGTAAGACCCAACCGGGTCTTTCTTTTTTGCAAAAATTAGGAGAAAAAGCACTATGAACACTACTATTGATCTCAAGACCGCAAAGACCATCGAAGCCATGAACCAGAAGATCAACCACATGGACAATGCTGTGACCGACTTCTTCAACAAGATGAGCGATGTGCTGGAGCGGCAGCTCGGCGATGATGAAGTTTACGCCGCCGTGATTGCCCCGGAGATCGAACTGACCATCACCCCGCTGGCGAATGTTCGCAGTTACCTGCCTTGCTTCGATGAAGCAGATTCCTGCTACAGCATCAGCGAAGATGTGCCGCTGGCTCTCTGTTACGACCCTCGTCAGGTCATCACACTGGCTGGAAAGCGTTACCTGTCCGGCGCAGTCATCTTTGTACGCTACGACACCGATGGCAATTTTGTTGCACTTACCACCGCCGACCTGTACCTGATCCAGTGTTATCTGGGCGAGAACAGCGTCCCTCTGATGGCTGGCCGCGAGAAGATGGTCTGCATCTGCATTGACTGAGAGGTGCAGCATGGATACCGAAATGACCCGCTATGAGAGTTTCGCAGAAGTCACGGAGGACTTTTACTGTTCCGCCGTTGATGTTTTGAAGATTCTGGTTCTCCGTCTGCACGACTACCATGCTCGTTGCTTCCATTCTCTGCGGGATGCTCTGTACGACTATTTTTCTACCGATGCCGCACCGCATACTCATGCCAATGTTTCCACTAAGCATATCGTCACCGCGTCTAGCGCTCCTCGTCCTCCCTAAGAGGATTCTTCTCACAGTTCAGTCAATGTAGGAGGTTTGCTATGAATTTTATTTATTCGTTTATCATTTTTGAAGCTGGTGCCTTTTTCGGCCTCTTTGTGGCAGCTCTGTTGAACGCCGCGCGTGCTGGGCAGGAAATCACTATCAAATTCGAGGAGGAAGATAATGGAACAGACCGAGAACACCTTGTCGGTGCTGAAAATTGCGCCGGGGCAGTATCCGCAGCAGGTCGAGATCGATAACGACCTGAAAGCATTGCAGCAGGCTGTCGGCGGCTCCATCGGCGCAAGCTACCCTTTTGAAGATCCGGTTGCCATCGTTTATAACGATGACGGCAAGCTTATGGGTCTGCCGCTGAACCGGGCCTTATGGGACGAGGACGGGCTGATGTACGATGTTATTGCCGGAACCTTTCTGGTGGTAGGTCTGGGCGAGGAAGATTTTGTATCGCTCTCCCCGGAGCTGGCGCAGAAGTATGAAGAAGAATTCCATCAACCCGAAGCCTTTCTCCCTCTGGGGCGTCGCCTGATGGTCATTCCGGTTCCGGATGAATCAGTTCAGAGTGATGCAGAAAAGGCTGTGAGTAAGCCCCCGGTGGAACATGACCGTTAAGGCGATTTTCTGCACAGGAGGTGGTAACGATGCAGGAAGAAATCGAGCATAAGACGGTCAACCTTGCCATCTCGACCACAAAACTGTCTGCCCGCACCCTGCTGCGCGGGATGCAGTTTCTGCTGCGGCAGTACGACAAGCACGCTTCGCAGGGCAAGCAGTCTATGAAGCGGCTAGTGCGGCAGAACCGTGGCGTGACCAATGTGGAGATCCAGAAAACCGGCATCAAGGATTTTGACCGCTATGCTAAGCGGTATCACATCGACTACGCCATCCAGAAAGACCTGTCCTGCACGCCGCCCCGGTATCTGATCTACTTCAAGGCACAGGACACAGACGCCTTGAGCGCAGCTTTCAAGGAATATTCGGCATCGGTGCTGGATAAAACCAAACGTCCTTCCGTGCTGGCAAAGCTGCACGATCTGGCGCAGTCCGTTGCAAATCTGCCGGACAAAGTGCGGCACAAGCAGGAGGAGCGTGGCCTATGAGCAAAAAGAAGCTTTCCAAGCTGCTGGCGCTCTATCTGCCCTATGTGGTAATTGGCTTGCTGGCCACCAATCTGGGCGAGGCATGGCGGCTGGCCGTGGGCAAGGAACTGGGCGATAAAATCGTATCGCTGATGGATACGCTCCCGGCTGCATTTTCAAATCCGCTGCCCAGCCTGCATCCGCTGGATCTGCTGGTGGGTTTATGCTGCGGTGCCGCAATGCGGCTGGCGGTGTACCTGAAAGGCAAAAACGCCAAGAAGTACCGTCACGGCATGGAGTACGGCTCTGCCCGGTGGGGCGGACCCAAAGATATCGAGCCGTTCATGGCTCCGAAATTTGAGGACAATATCATCCTGACCAAAACAGAACGGCTGATGATGTCCAACCGCCCACCTGATCCGAAGAATGCTCGGAACAAAAACGTGCTGGTAGTCGGCGGCTCCGGCAGCGGTAAGACAAGGTTCTTTATCAAGCCGAATCTGCTGCAATGTGATTCCAAGAATTTTCCGGTATCATTCGTGGTTACAGATCCGAAAGGTAGTATCGGCGTGGAATGTGGAGAAGCCCTGTTAAAGCACGGCTACAAGCTAAAATTCTTCAACACCATCAACTTTTCCAAGAGCATGCGCTATAACCCCATGGCGTACATCCACAGTGAAAAGGATGTTCTGAAACTCGTGACCGCACTGATGACCAACACCAAAAAGGTCAGGGCGGCGACCCATTCTGGGACAAAGCGGAACGGCTTCTGCTCGTTTCGCTGATCGCATACCTCCACTACGAAGCCCCTGTCGAGGAGCAAAACTTCGCAACATTGCTGGAAATGCTAAACACTATATAAATAGAAGCGTTTTGAAAAAACGCGCAGCCTGCATCGGAACGGTGCAGAATGAAGGGGATTGGGCACAGCCCAACAAGCATTTTGCAACGCAAAAATGGCGTTTGTATAGACAAAAGCCCTGCTTGCTGGTACAATGTCATCGATGAAACAAAAATAGTTTCATCAAAGACGGTTATATGGTTGTGCCGATTT
>NZ_FMFG01000073.1:0-2977 GCF_900066275.1 uncultured Faecalibacterium sp.
CGGCGCACCCCGGTGTCGCTTACGTCAAAAACGTAGTGCAGTCGAGGGAATCCGCTGGATTCGTCCAGCAGAGCGATGCCCTTGGCACCCCGGCGCACATAACGGTTCATCCGGTTGTTCCAGATGTCAAAGTCGGCGCAGGCAGTGGCATCCTGGCGTTGGGCGTAGATCATCAATTGGTCCGCAAAGGGGTACTTGTACAGCCGGGATGCGGTGGTCAGGTAATCCGTCCAGCTTTCCCAGTACCGGGTCAAGCCGTTTGCCGTGCGCTGGGCAAGGGCAAGGTATTCTTCGGTTTTGCTTGGCATTTTGGCCTCCTTCTTCAGATTTTAGGGTATAAAAATAGCGGGCAACCGTTTTTGGGTTGCCCGCCAAGGGTATATAATAATTGGGTTATCGTCGACTTTGAAGTTTTGATGATGAATGTCTATTTTTCATCGCTTTCGGGCGGACGAACATAACGTAACATTTTTCTTTCACAGGCACCAAATTCCAAATAGTTGTTTTTTGCCTCGTTTAGAGTTATTCCATGATTCAAGTCACTGGGGTCGCTATCAGAAGTAATAAACGGGTCATTCTCCCAAAAGCAAACTGGGCAAATGTACCCACAATCTTCCTTTGGTGGAACATTATAAGTAAAACATTCGCAGCATGGACATTGATACTTTTTCAAATAGATGCACCCCCGCAAGCACCGACTTGTCAATTTGTATATGGCTCTGTGTCTTTTCCGTCGTATACAATTACTTTAATGTTGGTGGCTGCATCAACATCCGCATGAATACCTACGGTATATTCTTTGTCCGTAACATTCGCAAAAGAGTAGCAGCCTCCCGCAGAAATATTGCCAGATACGATTTCCTGTTCGCCTTCGCAGAGCAAATGCACCACAATTTCAAAATCATTCCTATTCTGAATCGTCAGTGTGCCCGTTTTGGATGAAACCTTTACATTAGAATAAGTGATTACATATTGGGCAGATGTTGATTTTTCTGTACAAGACACAGAGCAATCCCATTGGATTGCAGCCTTCGCCTTTCTGTAGGATTCCGAAGATCTATACGCCGAAATTATAATGATTGCGGCTACGGCAAAGACGCTCACGATAATGAACACTATTGGTGCTTTTTTCTTCATAGTCTTTATCTCCAAAATTTCCAATTCATTGAGTTGAGCATATTACATACGCGAACACTCCAAACCTACAGCTCAGTTTCCACCGCAAGCTGCTCCTGCTTCTCTTTTTCATCAGCGATTTGGACATCAACATCTTCGCGCATCTTTTTCAGAAGTGCAAGGACTCGCTTGATTTGGCTCTTGGTGTTTTCCACTCTGCTCTGCGCCTGATTGATGTGATCCAGAACTGCCCAGTCTGCAAAGAGGCCATCAAAGAAGAAATCTGCGAATTTCAAAAACTGTCTACCGCAACCTGAAGGTCTGCGGTGATCTCAACATCGGCAAGCTCAGTTTTGAACCGCCGCAGTTCCACTTGAAGCTGTTCCACCTGCTCCTGTGCATTGTCCAGTTCCTCATACTTGGCAAGATCAGCCATCAAACCGCCGCCCATTACGTCCCATGTACTCCAGCCCTCGGCATTATCCAGCGTTTCCAGAACTTCATTGACCGTGTGCAAGGCGGTCTTTCCGGCGTTGATGGCTTCCAGCAGCTCCCGCTTTTGGACTTTCAGTGCGGCAATGCGGCTTTCGCTTTCCACAATCTGCTGTGCGGCAGGGTGGGCAGAGACTTTGATGCTTTTGATTTTTTCGGAAAGAGCAGCTTGATACTGCCTTTCGCAATCGGACAGCCGTTCCAGTCTATTTTGAATCTGCTCCAAGTCGGCATCAACGGAAGAAAGATCATGGAGAGCAGCATCGTACTTGACACGGGCTGCATAGGCTTCCTGCCGTTCCTTGTCCAGCTTTTCGTCCATTTTTCCAATCACTTGATAGAAAAATGCGGCAAGGCTGTGCCCCTCCAGACGATCCACATCAGCCTGTTCTGCCAGCTTGGATTTTTCCAGCTTTTTCAGGCGGTCCGCAAGCGTATCTCTCTGGGCGGTCAGTTCTTTCTGCTTTGCTTCACAGTTCTTCTTTTCTGCGACCTGCTGCCAAAGCTCTTTCAACGTAGAATCACTCATAAGGAATGTCCTTTCCCGGCATTACGTTTCTTCGTTCAGAAGCTGGTTCAAAAAATGCTGCCGATTATTTACAAATGTTTTGGTGATAACGTAGCTGTCCGTATCTTCATACTGACAAGGATGAATCGTGCCATTGTCGAAGCTAAAAATCTCAGCATCAGGCATTCCGAGGAGAATGGGTGAATGTGATACGATAATGAATTGCGCCCCTTCTTGGGCACACCGATAAATGTTGATCAGTAACGTGAGCTGCCGCTGCGGGGATAAAGCGGCTTCCGGCTCGTCAAAAATATAGACTCCATCTGCACCCATGTAGTCCTGCGCAATGGCGAGGAAACTTTCACCGTGTGATTTTTGGTGATAGCCTTTGGAGGGATGATCGTCATCGGAATAGTCGATTTCCTTGGTGGCTACATTATAGAAACTCTCTGCTCGGAGAAAATACCCGATCTTTGGTCTGCGATACCCCTTGGAAATCGTCATAGCCTCACATAGTTCCGAATGGGAGTTGTATGTGGAAAATGAATAGTTCTTCGTTCCACCCTCTGCGTTGAAGCCGTAAGCAACAGCGATTGCTTCCAGAAGCGTAGATTTTCCACTTCCATTTTCGCCAACAAAGAACGTAATGGGCTTATGGAATGTAAAAGTGTCGATTCCACTGATGGCAGGAATCTGACGAACATAATTGTATGGGCGAACTCTGTTCCAGTCGATGGTCAGCCCTTGGATAAACAAATCGTTCATACAGCACTCCATACTATATAATGTAAGAAACACTTAGCTCCGCTCAAACCCAAGATAGCGGGTGCCCTGAAAACTCAGCTTTCCGATGTCGCCCTG
>NZ_FMFG01000074.1:0-2816 GCF_900066275.1 uncultured Faecalibacterium sp.
TCGTTGACCTCGGCAGCTTCTGCTTCCTGAATCCGCCGCTCAAGGCTTTCAATGCGAGTGTTGATCTTAATGCGACGCTCCCTTTCCTTTTCCAGAGAAGCGCGCAGTTTATCGAGTTTTTCGCTCATTTCTTCCTCCAATCATTTTGAAAGCCGTCCAAAACCGGACAGGTATTTCTGCCAGTAGGACGAGTGAATATCAGCATACTTTATGGGGTCTCCGGCAGACACCATCTTGCCGTTTCCAAGGTAGTAGAGTAGGAAAGTGCCGCCTTATCGTATTTCTACGACAGGTTTGCACAGACCTCTCCCAGAACCGTGCTTGCGCCTCTCAACGCACACGGCTCCCCATTTTTTGCTCCATTTCAAAAGTCATTCCGTTTTAGTTCCATGATGAATTCTCATGTGGCATTTGTGGCACACAACGATTGTCTTGCGCCTCTTTGCCAGCATGACTTTCTCCCAATCAGCTTTACCTTTCAGGTTTTTGACCTTGTTTACATGGTGGATTTCATAGCTATCGCTGTCTGTACAGCCGCAGACTTCACAGACTTTGGCCTTCAGACGTTCCTCGAAGGATGTTGTGTTGTGCGAATAGCGATACGCCAAATCGGGCACTTTTTCCGTCAAATCTTTGCCTTTGCAATCGCTGTACTTAGCGAACATCATACGGCGTTTTCCCTTTTTGGTTTCATACGGAACACCCCATGCGCCAGTCCCATCTCTGTATTCATAACGAACCTTAGAAATTCGGGAGCGATGCTTGTTTGCGAGTGTTTTCAGACAGCTGTATTCCATCAGATAGCCAAAGTAAACGAGCTTGTTGAAGTTGCTTGCAATGGCATAATAGTTACAGAGCCCTCGGAGTTCCGCATTATAAATCATTACGATTTCCAAATCCGTGCGGTTCAGCAGAATGGGGCGATGAATAGGAATCAACCTCTTTCCATCCCTTTTAGCGATGCTATGGGACAGTAAATAGGTCTCCACCTTATCTTTCAGTGGAATATTGAGTTCCACTTTGTTGTTCATAGTGCGCATTTTTCGTTTTCCAGAGCGTTTGACACTGGCATCCCTGCGCACCCGAACATCAAAACCAAGGAATCGGGCAGGAGTATTGCTGTGCGTAATGAGGGTCTTTTCTTGACTCAACTCCATTTTCAGAGTGTCCCGGACAAAATCCGTGAGTTTTGCCTTAATCGCTTCGCATTCCTCTCTTGTCCCATTGACTGCAATCAGAAAGTCATCTGCATAGCGAACATATTTCAATCGCTTATCGGTACACGCTTTTGCAGGTGTCCGAAATAACTGCTTTGTCAGTTGCTTGTGCTGAGCAATCAGCTGCTCCCGCATTGTTCCTTCAGCTTTCTTGATTTTCTCATGCAGTGCATCTCGTTTGTGTCTTATCGCGTTGTATTCTTCCGTAAAGTTTCTCGGATTGTATCCGTGGTCAAATTCCTTCTTCAGCTGCGTGATATACCTGTCCAGTTCGTTCAGGTAGACATTCGCAAGAATCGGGGAAATGATTCCACCCTGCGGGCATCCGCTATAGGTTTCATGGAAATCCCAGTCTTCCATATAGCCGGATTTCAGAAACATACGAATCAGATTCAGAAAACGAGCGTCCTTGATTTTTCGGTTCAGCACACCAATCAGCGTGGAATGGTCGATGTTATCAAAACATCCTTTGATGTCGCCCTCAATGAACCACTTCGCTCCGGTAAACTCATGCTTAATCATGGCAAGTGCCGTGTGGCAGCTTCTGCCCGGTCGAAAGCCGTGGGAATAGATAGAGAAAATTGGCTCATAGATGGCTTCCAGAATCATACGGATAGCTTCTTGCACCAGCTTGTCAGCGAATACAGGAAGTCCCAGCGGGCGCAGCTTGCCGTTCTTCTTTTGAATATAGGTTCTGCGTACCGGCTTGGGTTCATATGACCCTGTTCTCAATGCTTCAATGATGGCTGTCACATACTGCTCGCTAAATCCATCAGCCGTATCATCATTCACCCCCTTCGTTCCTGCACCCTTATTGGAGTAAAGATGCTGGTAGGCGATGAAGTAAATATCCGGCCTCAAAAGATAGCGGTACAGTCGTGTGAAAATTTCATCGTGGTTCTTTTGGGAATTCTCTTGTAATTTTGTTAAAATCTCCATTGTTGATTTCATTGAGGCTTTCCTCTCTAATCAATTTCTGATTTTAATGCGCAAAAAACTGCTTCTCTTCGCCATGTGAGCGGCTTTCCCGCATCCGATTTTACGGCTTTTCCTGTCAATTCAGGATTCTCGGACTACTACAGAAGCTCCGTTGTCATGCCGGATTTTCAGTGTCATCTTTCTAGCATAGCTTTGAAATTTATCACATTGCTGCATTACACATAGCTTTTTCAAGCGTTCCGGTTTAGACAATCTCCAGTTGACGATAGTAGTAGGTCAATGTGAATTATCGGATATGCTTTTGTTCCGTTACTATCGGTTCTCCGACGTGCCGCACAGGGGATTAGCAACCCATAGGAAGGAATTTATTTCCTACGGTCCCTGTACCAAAGGTTTCAGACAATTTTCCTTTGCCCACACGTAACAAGGGCTTGGAACTCACCTTAAACAATTCAGTTTTATCCTTATATTCACTTATCCTTGCAGTTCAGTCGTGCCCGATTGTCTTTAGGCAACTTACCGCTTTCCTGCCGTGCTCTTTTCCCGTACATCTTTCGACTTTCGGTAAAGCAGGTGGATTCCCGCGTTGCTTTGCGGGGTAGTACCTTAGTCACAGCCTCCTTTCTCTACTTCTACTATCGTCCTTACTGGACGCACGAT
>NZ_FMFG01000021.1:0-41473 GCF_900066275.1 uncultured Faecalibacterium sp.
TATGGCCCTTCTGGTTCGGGCGCACCGTATAGGTGCCGTCATTGTGGATCGTCACATCGGCGGCTTCGGCCCGGCGGGCAGAGCGCTGCACGGCGCGGCGGCCTGCGGCGGGCACCAGCAGGGGGATCAGGTCCTCCCGGTGGGTCATCTTCAGCGCCTTGACTACCTTCTCGGCGTTGCGAGGCTCGTAGTATTGCAGCAGCGCCCGCTGCAGCGCCTTGCCCTCGGGGGTCTTTTCCACAAACACCGGCTTCAGGGTGTAGGGGTCAAGGCCGGTGTAGAACATGCAGGTACTCACAGTGCCGGGGGTGGGGTAAAAATCCTGCACCTGTTCCGGGCGCATGTGGTTTTTGTAAAGATATTCTGCCAGATAGACTGCATCCTTGAGGGTGCTACCCGGGTGACTGGACATCAGATAGGGCACCAGATACTGCTTTTTGCCGGCCTTTTTGCTCAGCTCATAGAATTTATCCTTGAACTTGCTGAAGGTCTCGATGGGCGGCTTGCCCATATAGGCCAGCGTGTTGGGGGCACAGTGCTCCGGAGCCACCTTCAGCTGGCCGGACACATGGTACTCTACCAGTTCCTTGAAGAAGGTATCGTCCGGGTCGGCCATCAGGTAGTCGAACCGGATACCGCTGCGGATGAACACCTTTTTCACGCCCGGCAGCTCCCGCACCCGGCGCAGGATCTTCAGGTAGTCGCTGTGGTCCACGATCATGTGGGAGCAGGTGGTGGGGGCAAGACAGTGCTTGCCGCCGGTGCACATGCCCCGCAGCATCTGCTCCCGGCAGGAGGGAAAGCGGAAGTTTGCGGTGGGGCCGCCCACATCGTGGATGTAGCCCTTGAAATCCGGCTCGTGGGTCATGCGCTCGGCTTCTGCCACGATGCTGTCCGCGCTGCGGCTGGTGACACGCCGCCCCTGATGCAGCTGGATGGCGCAGAAGTTGCAGCCGCCAAAGCAGCCGCGGTTCTGGATGATGGAGAACTGCACCTCACGGATGGCGGGCACGCCGCCCATGCTCTCGTAGATGGGGTGGTAACGGCGGGTGTAGGGCAGGGCGTAGACCTTATCCAGCTCCCCGCGCACCAGCGGCTTTGCGGGGATGTTCTGCACCAGATACTTTTCGCTCTGCTTCTGCACGATGATCTGGCCGCTGACCACATCCTGATTGTCCATCTGGATGCGGCAGGCCTTGGCATACGCCGTCTTATCCGACGCCACCTTTTTAAAGCCTGCGCACTCCACGTAGCGCTCGGGCAGATGGTCGAAGTCGGTCATGTAACAGGTGCCGTCCACGTCCGTGATGCTCTCCACCGGCTCCCCGGCGGCAAGGCGGCGGGCGATCTCCACGGTCTGGTGCTCGCCCATGCCAAAGCTGATGATGTCCGCGCCGGAATCCTCGGCGATGCTGGGCAGAACGGTGTCCAGCCAGTAGTCATAGTGGGCAAAGCGGCGCAGGGACGCCTCCAGACCGCCCAGAATCACCGGCAGGTCGGGATAGGCCTGCTTGGCAAGGCGGGTGTACACGGTGGCGCTGCGGTCCGGGCGTGCGCCGCCCTTGCCGCCGGGGGAGTATTCGTCCTCGGCGCGGGGGATCTTTGCCACGGAATAGTGGCTGACCATGCTGTCCACGTTGCCGCCGCCGATGAAGAAGCCGTACTTCGGCTTGCCGAACCGCTTGAAGTCCTCGCAGTCGGTGTAGCGTGGCTGGGCCAGCACGCCGATCTTATAGCCCTCGGCTTCCAGCAGACGGCTGATGATGGCAGTGCCAAAGCTGGGGTGGTCCACATAGGCATCGCCGCCCACCACCACAAAGTCCAGCTGCTCCCACCCGCGGGCCTCCATATCGGCCCGGCTGATGGGAAGAAATTCGGTGTAGATCTTAGGGGAAGAGTTGTCCATTTGCTAATATCCTCATTCTTGGTTGAACACGGGCGAGTGCTCTTTTATTTTTATTCCTCCGGTTGGTTCATCTGCATTTCCAGCCACTGCTGGCGGCTGATAAGCACAGCGCGGGGCTTGGCACCCTCGTAGGGTCCGATGATGCCTTTTTGTTCCATCTCGTCCATGATACGGGCCGCGCGGGCGTAGCCCAGCTTGCAGCGGCGTTGCAGCAGGCTGGTGGAGGCCTGACCGGCATCGATGACCACCTCCACGGCCTGCTTGAACATCGGGTCGGTATCGGGATCCTCGTCGGAGTCCGCGCCGCCGCTGCCTTTCTTGCCGTCCTGAATGGCGTGCTTTTCCATGGCTTCGATCATGGCTTCGTCATACTGCACGGTGCCGCTCTGCTTGATGAAGTCCAGCACACGGCTGATCTCCTCATCCCGCACGAAAGTGCCCTGAATACGGGTAGGCTTGGGCGCACCCACGGGCATGAACAGCATATCACCCATGCCCAGCAGCTTTTCGGCACCGGAGCCGTCCAGAATAGTGCGGCTGTCCACCTGACTGGACACTGCAAATGCGATGCGGCTGGGGATGTTGGCCTTGATCAGGCCGGTGATCACGTCCACGCTGGGGCGCTGGGTGGCTACGATCAGGTGCATACCGGCGGCGCGGGCCTTCTGGGCGATGCGGCAGATGGAGTCCTCCACATCCTTGCCCACCACCATCATCAGATCGGCCAGCTCGTCGATGATAATGGCGATGTAGGGCATCTTTTCCAGATCAGGCCGTTCTGCGGCCAGCTTGTTGAAAGACTTGATGTCGCGCACATTGTTCTCTGCAAACAGATGATAGCGGCGCTCCATCTCCTGCACCGCGCTGCCAAGGGCACCTGCGGCCTTTTTCGGCTCGGTGACCACCGGCATCAGCAGGTGGGGAATGCCGTTGTACTCGGCCAGCTCCACCACCTTGGGGTCGATCAGCAGCAGCTTCACGTCCTCCGGGCTGGAGCGGAACAGCAGGCTCATGATGATGCTGTTCACGCACACGGATTTACCGCTGCCGGTGCTGCCTGCAATGAGCAGATGGGGCATCTTGCACAGGTCTGCCACCTGTGCCACACCGGCAATGTCCTTGCCAAGCGCAATGCCCAGAGGTGAGGTCATGCGCAAAAAGCTCTGGCTCTCGAACACGCTGCGGATATACACCGGGGTCTTTTTGTGGTTGGGCACCTCAATGCCCACGGCAGGCTTGCCGGGGATGGGTGCTTCCATACGCACGTCCGCCACCGCAAGGTTCAGGGCGATATCGTCTGCCAGCGAGGTGATGCGGCTGATCTTGACACCCGCCATGGGCTGCACCTCGTACCGGGTAACGGAGGGGCCCCGGGAGATATCCAGCACACGGGTGCGCACGCCAAAGCTTTCCAGCGTATCCACCAGCTTCTGGGCGTTGGCTTTCAGCTCTTCCTGCGCGCCGGGGTCGGTCTCGTCCTGCGATTTTTCAAACAGCTCAATGGGCGGATACTGGTACTGATAAGTATCCACCGGTTCGGTCTCGTCCACAGGGGCCGCTGCCGCGGCCTGCTCGGAAGCGGCAGGCTTTTCCATTGCCGCTGCCACCAGCGTGCTGATATCCTTTTCCTCCACCGGTTCGCTGGTAATGCTGATCCAGCCGTCCTCGTCGGGTGTGCCGCGCATGGCAACGGCGTTTTCGGCGCTCACCCGGGCGGGTGCCGCCGGGACTGCGGGCTGGATGGGCACGGCGGGCATCTCCGGCGTGATGGCCGCTGCCGGGCTTTCCGGCTGGGCCGTCGGCATTTCCGGGGTCATGACCGGAGTATCAAAGCTTTCCGCTGCCGCAGGCTGCACCGGCTGTGCAGCTTTTGCAAAGAAATCGGATGCATCGGTCTCCACTGCGTCCTGTACGATGGGCTGCGGGGCAGGTCTGGGGGCCGGGCGCAGCGGGTTCTGCCCAAAGGTGCCGCCCGGGCCCACGATGAGCGGCTCGATGGGTTCGCTGCCGCCCTCCTTCACCTCGGTGTGGTCGGGGCCAAGGTCTACGTCAAAGGAAGCCCGGGGCCGGGATACCCGTACCTGCACCGGCGTGATGGCCGGGGCGGCAGGCTCCGGCTGCGGGGCGGCCTCCGGCTTCTCCGCCTCCATCTCTTCGGTCACCTTGTGGCCCCAGTGGCGGATGCCGTTCAGCCAGTCCGGCACACCGATGCGGAAAGCCGGAGTTTCCATCTCCTCTTCGGCATCTTCCTCATCCCGGTATTCATCTTCTGCTTCGTCGTAGTCTTCCTCAGCCTCGGCTTCTGCCGCGCGGGCAGCGGCACGTTCAGCGCGGCGGGCTGCGCTCTGCTGCGCCATGGCCGCACCCTTTGCGTGCACGCCGCCAAACGCAGCGCACAGCCATTGCCACACCTCTGCCGGGGTCAGATCAAAAATGTACAGGCTGACACACAGTGCCAGCACGATCATGATAAGGGTTGCCGCAGGCCGTCCGCACAGCAGCAGCAGGCTGCCGCCCAGCAGTGCGCCCAGCGCACCGCCGCCGATCCATGCATTCACGCCGTTTGCATAGCAGGCAGCTGTCATCTGGAATGCCGACATGCCCTGCGGCTGGATATCGGAAAAAACGATCACCGTGCCGCAGGCAAACACCAGCCCCAGAACCAGCTTGAAGATCTTGGGCAGAAGGTCTTCGCCCCGGGTATACTGCACAGCAAGGCAGCACACTGCCGCGCCCAGCACAAAGCTGCCGCAGCCAAAAAGTCCGAACAGCACATCGTGCAGGGCCTTCCATGCCGAATCTCCCTCCACAAAGGCCAGCACCACCAGCAAAAGGCCTGCAAACAGGGTACCAAGCCCTGCCGGGAGCCGCTGTTCTGCGCGCTTTTTGCGCGATGCTGCGCGCCGTGTTGTCGTTTTACGTTTTTTTGTTGCCATGTTTCTTTGTTCCCCGCGTTTGTAGTAGACACACTATTTGATTTTATTATTGTACCACGCAGGGAAGAAAATGGCAAACCTATTGTTGTACAAAATCGGCCTTCATTTGCGTTCAATCTCTTTATACAGCCACGCCAGCGCATCCGAAAGCCCGCCCAGCTCATCAATGAGCTTTTCCTTCACAGCCCGGCGTCCATCCAGCACAGTGCCCATGTCCATCACCAGCTCGCCGGTGTGGAGCATCAGGTCGGTGTAGCGTTTTTCGGTCATGCCGCTGTGGGCCGCTACGAAGCCGGTGATGCGCTGCTGCATCTGCTCAAAGCTGCGCATGGTCTGCGGCACCCCCAGAATGACGCCGGAATGCCGCACCGGGTGCACGGTCATGGTGGCTGTGGGCACGATGAAGCTGCGCCGGGCGCTGACGGCAAGCGGGATGCCGATGGAGTGCCCGCCGCCCAGCACAAGCGTTGCACTGGGTTTGGACACGCTGGCGATCAGCTCCGCCAGCGCAAGGCCTGCTTCCACATCACCGCCTACCGTGTTCAGCAGCACCAGCAGACCTTCGATGCGAGGATCCTCCTGCGCGGCCACCAGCTGCGGGATGACATGCTCATACTTCGTGGTCTTCTGGCCCTGCGGCGCTTCCGAATGGCCTTCGATCTGGCCGATGACGGTCAGACAGTGGATCACATGCTCCCCGCGGGCCAGCGTGACCGTGCCCAGATCCTCGATCTCTTCTTTTTCCAGCCGTCCTGCGTCGGTCTGCTGCGTTTCATCGTTCATATGCTTTCCTCCTGCGTTTTTTGTCAGCATTCCCCAGCCTGTGCCGGGCTATGCAGACCCGCTGCAGCAAAAAAGCGGTAACATTTCATAAAAATTTTTTGAGAATGATTTGACATTCTCCATCGGTGCAGTATACTTTAAATAATTGACTGTAATATCTGCAATATGAACCCGTAAACGGATCGGGGTTTCTCTGCGCCGCATCTGTAAAGCAGGCAGCTGCGGCAAGTACTGCGATAGAGCGAAAGGAGAAAGTATTCTATGAACACTCCTGCAAGGGCTTCGCTTCCCGTTATCAAGCGTCTTCCCAAATATTACCGCTATCTGTGCTCTCTGCAGGCGGACGGCATCAACAGCATTTCTTCCCGCGAGCTGGCTGCTCAGATGGGCACCACCGCTTCGCAGGTACGGCAGGACTTCAACTGCATCGGCGATGTGAATGGCCGGCAGGGCATCGGCTACTCGGTGGAAAACCTGCTCTCCATTCTGGAAGGCCTGCTGTTCGGCAACGGCGACCGCCTGCCCACCATCCTGATCGGCTGCGGCCGTCTGGGCAAGGCAGTGAGCCGCTTTATCACCACCGATACCAACGGCTACCGCCTGATCGCCGCCTTTGACGTGGCACAGAGCGAGGTGGGCAAGGAGATCAGCGGCATCCAGATCCGCCATATCGACGAGCTGGAGTCTTTCTGTGCCGAGCATCACCCCAAGGTCGCAGTGCTCTGTGTGCCCCGCGACGGTGCGGAACAGGTCAGCGGCCGTCTGGTGGATCTGGGCATCGAGGGCTTCTGGAACTTCTCCCACTATGACCTCTCTGTGCCGTATCCCGATGTGGTGGTGGAGAACGTCCATCTGGGCGACAGCCTGATGAGCCTTGGCTACCGCCTGCGCAATCAGGACTGAATATACCTATTATAAGTAATAAGAGAACCCTCTCAGTCAAAGCCTGAGATGCCGCTGAACCCTCTCAGTCTCGCATACACTCGACAGCTCCCCCGAAAGGGTAGCTTTATGAGTGGGGACGGGAAAGTTTCTGCTTCTCCGGCGAAGGACAGCCTGCCCGGAAGATGCAGAAAAGCTCCCCCATCGGGGGAGCTGGCAAAGCCGTCAGGCTTTGGCTGAGAGGGTTCTTTCTGTAAGGAGAGTTTTTCAAATGGCAAAACTGTATTTCCGTTACGGCGCGATGAACAGCGGCAAAAGCACCGCCCTGATGCAGGTAGCCCACAACTACGAAGAACAGGGGATGCGGGTGCTGATCCTCAAGCCACAGGTGGACACCAAGGGCGGCGGTGAGCTGGTGAGCCGTCTGGGCGTGCGCCGCAAGGCTGATCTGCTGATCCCGCCGGAGACGGACGTGTTCGAGGCCGTGCGCACGGCCAACGCTGACGGTGCGCCGCTGGCCTGCGTGCTGTGCGACGAGAGCCAGTTTTTCACTGCGCAGCAGGCAGAACAGCTGTTCATGGTCACGGTGGATTTGAACATTCCGGTGATCTGCTACGGCCTGCGGGCAGATTTTTCGCTCAAGGGCTTTCCCGGCTCTACCCGCCTGCTGGAGCTGGCCCACACCATCGAGGAAATGAAGACTATCTGCACCTGCGGCCGCAAGGCCATCTGCAACTGCCGCAGGGTGAACGGCAGATTCGTCTTTGAGGGCGAGCAGGTGGCCATCGATCTGGAAAACGATGTGCAGTACGTGAGCATGTGCCCCCAGTGCTATTTCAAGGCAAAGCGCGCGTTCTACGCCGAAAAAGCTGCTTCGCGGGTCGAATAAACTTGTATACAAGGCTGCTGTGTCCAACGACACGGCAGCCTTTCTTTTTTATTCCCGGCCCACAGGCGCAGTCCACGCAGCAGCGCAAAATATGTTGCTGTCGGTGCTTCTTCACCCCCCAAAAGGGCGAAGAAGCACCGATTTCCACGCCTGCAGACCGGTGCCGGATGCCCGCTTCACGCAATTGATATATCAGAGTGAACATTTTTTGCGCTATTGATATATCAGTTCAAAGGCTCCCATCCGGGCTTTTTAAGCTGGTGTTCGTCCACAATATATGCAACGTTTCCACGTTCTGAAACGGAATGTTTACAAAATTATCGCAAAATTCGACGTTCCCTCTATGATGCATCCCAGTTTTCTATGCAAAATAGCGAAGTATACATGTTGCACAGTTTTTCGAGCCAAGTTTATTCATTTCAGCGAAGGCGTCAATTCTTGCGCGGAAACAAGAGCAATATTTGTACGTTTTTTGTTTAGATATCTGCAATTTGCGTCTTTCTTTTTGGTTGTTGTTTTGTTATCATAATTGTATACAACGGGGTATGTGCAGACCCCCGTTCGAGATGATGTTTTCTGTATTTAGGAGGAGAACAAAAATGAGCAAGGCAATTTCTCGTCGTGATTTCATGAAGGTCACCGGCGCTGTGGGCGCTGCCGGCCTTCTGGCTGCCTGCGGCGGCAACTCTGCTGCATCCAGCTCTGCTGCTTCCACCGCTTCTTCCGCTCCCGCTGCTTCTGCAGACGAGAGCCTGGCACTGTCTGACGGCCCTGTTTCCATGACCATCAGCTGGTGGGGCGGCGACAGCCGTCACGAGGCTTACCAGAACGCCATCAAGGAGTTCCAGGCTGAGCACACCAACATCACCATCGAGCCCACCTTCGCCGCATGGTCCGGCTGGGAAGAGAAAATGGCAGCTGCCTTCATCGCTGGCAACGCACAGGATGTGTGCCAGGTGAACTGGAACTGGCTGTACAACTACTCTGCTGATGGCAGCAAGTTCGTGGACCTGAACACTGTTTCCAAGTTCCTGGATCTGACCCAGTGGGATGACGCTGCCATGGACGCCTGCTACGTTGCAAACAGCCAGCAGTGCGTGCCCGTTTCCATGACCGGCCGTATCTTCTTCTGGAACATGACCACCTTCAACAAGGCTGGCATCACCGAAGTTCCCAAGTCTCTGGATGATCTGATGGCTGCCGGCAAGGCATTCAAGGAGAAGCTGGGCGACGATTACTACCCCATGCATCTGGGCGCATACGACCGTATGATCCTGATGGTGTTCTACCTCGAGTCCAAGTACGGCAAGGACTGGGCTGACCCCGTCACCTCTACCCTGAACTACACCGAGGACGAGATCGCTGAGGGCATCGACTTCATCAAGAGCCTGGTGGATGGCCACGTCATGATGAACCTGAAGACCTACTACTCCGCAAACTCTGATACCGCTACCCACCAGTCCAACGAGTGGATCACCGGTAAGATCGCAGGCATCTTCGAGTGGGATTCCGCTGCTTCCAAGTACTCCTCCGCTCTGGATGATGCCAACAAGGACGGCTTCACCGTTGGCGAAGAGATCAAGTTCGGCGACAACAACGGCGGCTTCTCCAAGGTCTCCATGGGTCTGGCCATCACCAAGACCAGCAAGTGCGTTGCCGAGGCTGCTACCCTGATCAACTTCCTGCTGAACGAGGAGAAGGGCGCTTCCATCATGGGTTCCGAGTGCGGCATCCCCGCTTCCAAGGCTGGTCTGGCTGCTGCTCAGGCTGCCGGCGCTGTCAAGGATCTGGTTGCTGAGGCAAACGCCAAGGTCATGGCCTTCACCACCAACAAGCTGGATCCCCTGTTCGAGAACAACGACCTGAAGGCTTCCGGCACCGGCATCTATCAGGAGGTGTTCGACACCGTTGACTACGACGGCGTTTCCGGTGCAGACGTTGTTGACACCCTGCTGGACGGCATGGAGTCTGTTGGCTACACCATCGGCTAAGTTACATTTTTGAGTGCCGCCGTGTGCGGTCACGCACAGAAAAGGGCACCCTTTGACTGAACCTGAGGGGCACCTGCCGCCCGACCGGCAGATGCCCCTTTTTTGTCAGGGATATATTACAAAATCTTGACAAAGCTGTATCCAGTCTGTTACCCCTTCGTCCGTCTCATGCTCCGAAATTCCTTAAAAAGGAGGATTTCCCAGATGAAAGAAAACAATGCTCCCGCTGTCGGGCGCACCCCGTTCCAGAAGTGGCTGGACAAATATCAGGGTCTGTTTTATCTGATCCCCTGGATCATCGGCTTCGTCGTCTTTAAGGCAGTTCCCTTCGGTCAGTCGCTGTACTACAGCTTCACCGATATGAACTTCTTCGAGAGCGGCACCAAGTTCGTTGGTCTGGCCAACTACATCACGGCCTTTACCACCACCAAGATCACCAAGGCGCTGATCATCACCTTCAAGTACGCTTTCATCACCGTGCCTCTGAAGCTGGTCTTTGCGCTGTTCATCGCATACATCCTGAACTTCAAGATCGCATGCGTCAACCTGTTCCGCACGGTGTACTACATTCCCTCCATTCTGGGCGGCTCTGTTGCGATCGCCGTTCTGTGGAAGGCTGTGTTCAGCGTGGACGGCCTGCTCAACACCGTGCTGCGCGCTGTCACCTTTGGTCTGGTGCAGGGCCCCGAGTGGCTGTCTGACCCCAGCTACGCGCTGTGGATCATCTGCTTCCTGCGTATCTGGCAGTTTGGTTCCGCCATGGTGCTGTTCCTGGCCGCTCTGAAGGGCGTGCCTGCAGACCTGTACGAAGCCGCTACCATTGATGGTGCCGGCAAGTGGCGTCAGTTCTTCTCCATTACCGTTCCGATGATCACCCCCATCATCTTCTACAATCTGGTCACTCAGATCTGCCAGGCTTTCCAGGAGTTCAATGGCCCCTACATCATCACCAACGGCGGCCCCCGTGGTTCCACCACGCTGATCTCTCTGCTGGTTTACAACTACGCATTCAAGTCTTATGACATGGGTATGGCATCCGCTCTGGCATGGATCATGTTCATCATCGTCTGCATCCTGACGATCATTGCATTCACCAGCCAGAAGAAGTGGGTCTACTACTCTGACGAAAGGTAAGGTGACCAGTATGGGAATGAAAGCATCGAACAAAATCGCGACCTTCTTCAAGTATTTCGTCCTGATCCTGGTCGGCGTCATCATGATCTATCCCCTGCTGTGGATGATCAGCGCTACCTTTAAGGACAACAGCGAGATCTTTGCAGGCATCAGCCTGTGGATCAAGCACCCCACTCTGGATGGCTACCGCGGCGCACTGAACAACTTCGGCGGTTCCATCAACATCCTGCAGGCCATGCTGAACACCTACAGCTACGTCATCCCCAAGGTGATCTGCACGGTGGTCTCCGCCTGTGTGGCTGCCTACGGCTTTGGCCGCTTCGATTTCCCCGGCCGTAAGCTGATGTTCAACATCATGCTGGCCACCCTGTTCCTGCCGCAGGTCGTTCTGAATGTGCCGCAGTACCTGCTGTACAACAAGTTCGGCTGGCTGGACAGCCCCTTCTATCTGGCTATCTGGGTGCACTGCGCATTTGCGACCGAGACCTACTTCGTCTACCAGCTGGTGCAGTTCATGCGCAATGTCCCCCGTGATCTGGACGAAGCCGCTGCCATCGACGGCTGCTCCTCCTTCCAGACCCTGTACAAGGTCATCGTGCCCATGCTTGGCCCCGCTCTGGTGTCCTGCGCACTGTTCCAATTCATGTGGAGCTGCAACGACTTCATGGGTCCGCTGCTTTACGTCAGCACTCCCGGTAAGTACCCGATGTCCCTGTTCGTCAAGCTGTCCATGGACGGTGATACCGGTTTCGCATGGAACAAGATCCTTGCTCTGTCCCTCATCTCCATCCTGCCGCAGCTGATCGTCTTCTTCTGTGCACAGGACCAGTTCGTTGAAGGTATCTCTGCCGGTGCCGTCAAGGGCTAAGCCCTTTCCCCGCACAGCATAAGATCATCTGATACAAACAAACACCCCCTGTGCCGTTCCCGTAGATGGCGCAGGGGGTGTTTCTTATTTCTTATGTCCTTTGCGGTACTGCAGTGGGCCAGTACCCATCACCTCGCGGAACACCCGGCGGAAATGGGCGGCGCTGGCAAAGCCGGTCTGCTCGGCCACCGCACTGATGGAAAGCTCGGTCGTTTCCAGCAGCTTCTGGGCCGCTTCGATGCGGCGGTTGTTGATGTAATCCACGATGGACTGGCCCGTTACCCGCCGGAACAAACGGCTCAGGTAGTAGGGCGAAAGATAAAACTGCGCCGCCACCTCGGTGAGGGAAAACTTCTGCCGGTAATTGGCCGCAAGGTAGGCGCAGATCTGCTCCACCGTTTCGTTGTGGGGACGCGCCACGGCGCTGCTCTCGGCAATGCACTCCTGCTCCACATAGTGCAGGATCAGCAGCAGGTACAGCGGGCCGGGGTAATCCTGCTCGGTGCTGGCGCTGGCCATCATTTCCAGCAGGGTACGGATGCGGCTCTGCCACTGCACCGGTGCATACAGCACTGTGCGCTCCCCGGGCGCAAACAGGCGGCCGAAATCCCGCCCGGCTGTGTTTTTCAAATCATGCAGCATCCCCAGCGGAAAGTGGCACCCCACGATCTGCGGCACGGCGCTGCCGGTCTGTGCAAAGCGGCAGCCGCCGGGGCCAAGCAGCACGGCGCTGCCGGGGTTTACCAGCACATTCCCACCCTCATATTCCAGCGTGACGCTGCCCTCCGACACCAGCAGCAGATAGCAGGTGTCCTCATCCGGCGGCAGCTCGTAGCGGTTCGCATTCAGACGCAGGGTGGCAGCGGCCACCTTGCCGGTGATCTTTTCACGTTCTGATCTCATAGGTAACTCCTTCAGTCGCGGCTGATGCCGCGCCAGCTCCCTCAAAGAGGGAGCCTCTGGCGAAGAGGAAAAGCTTTCCGGTATGCCAAAGCCTCCATCACGGATGGAAGTGGCAAACCCGCGAGGGTTCGACGGAAGGGGTTCCCTTCATTCTAATCTTTATCATATCATGTCCGCTTCCTGCGGGCAAGACAAAACCATCAGGAGGTTCTCCCATGAATCTGTCGCTTATCCGTTCCATGACGCGCAGCGCTGTTTTCGAGCTGGAAAACGGCCTGTGCTATCGTCCGGCCCACCCGTTCACCGTTACCCTGAACGGCAAGACCGTCTACGAAGCCTGCCAGACCAACGTGTTCTCCCTGTTCTCCCTGCTGCCCGGTACGGAGTACACGGTGGGTGTGCAGGCCGAGGGCGAAAGCCTGACCTGCACCTTTACCACCGAGGCCGAGACCTTCTTTGTGGATGCTTCCCGCTACGGTCTGGTGGCCGACGGCACCACGGACAACACCCTCAAGCTGCAGGCGGCTCTTTCCACCTGCCCCAAGGGCGGCACAGTGTACGTGCCCGCAGGCCGCTACCGCACCTGCAGCCTGTTCCTGAAAAGCAACACCACCCTCTATCTTGAAAAGGGCGCTGTGCTGCTGGGCGACAATGACCGCACCCACTACCCCATCCTGCCCGGCGTGATCCCCAGCGAGAACGAGGTGGATGAATACTACCTGACCGGCTGGGAGGGCAATCCCCTGAGCAGCTTTGCGGGTCTGTTGAACATCACGCAGGTGCACGATGTCGTTGTGACCGGCGAGGGCACGCTGGACTGCGATGCCGAGAACGGCGACTGGTGGGTAACGCCCAAGATCAAGCGCATCGCATGGCGGCCCCGCGCTGTGGCTGCTGTGGACAGCGAGAACATCTGCCTGCACGGCATCACGGTGCAGAACAGCTATTCGTGGACGATCCACCCCATCTTTGTCAAGCACCTTGACCTGCTGAACTTCAACATCAACAATCCTTACAATGCCCCCAACACCGACGGCATCGACCCCGAAAGCTGCGAGTATATCCGCATCATCGGCGTGAACATCCATGTGGGCGACGACTGCATTGCCATGAAGGCCAGCAAGGTCTTCCTTGGCATGAAGCTGAAAAAGAGCTGTGAGCACACCGTTATCCGCAACTGCCTGTTGGACAAAGGCCATGGCGGCATCGTCATTGGCAGCGAGATGAGCGGCGGTGTGAAGGATATGGTGGTCACCCAGTGCCTGATGGACCACACCGACCGCGGCCTGCGCGTCAAGACCCGCCGTGGCCGCGGCAACACCGCCGTCATCGACGGGCTGGTGTTCCGCAACGTGGAGATGCGGGGTGTCAAGGCACCCTTCGTCATCAACATGTTCTACTTCTGTGACCCGGACGGCCACGGCCCCTATGTTCAGTGCCGCGATGCCATGCCCGTGGACGAGTACACCCCGAAGCTGGGCAGCCTGACCATGGAGGACATCGTCGCCACCGACGCTCAGTTCGCGGGATGCTACTTCGACGGCCTGCCGGAGCAGCCCATTGAGCGCGTTTCCATGAAGAACGTCACGATTACCTTTGACCCCAATGCCGAGGCCGGTCAGGCCGCTATGGCGGATAACCGCCCTCTGGTGAAGAAGCTGGCCATCTACGCCGAGAACGTCAAGGAGATCGACCTGCACAACGTGAAGATCGAGGGCTACGAGGGCGAACGCCTGCACTTTGCAAATGTCGGCCATTTTGAGGAGGACTGATACCATGACCCATGAAGAAATTCTTGCCATGCTGGGCGATTACGTGGACTACCTGATCGCCAATTCCAGCGCCGAAGCACCCATGTGGAACATCGAGAAGGTGCGCAGCGGCAAGCCCAACAAGTGGAACTACATCGACGGCTGCATGATCACGGCCTGCCTGAGCCTGTACAAGACCACCGGCGACGAGAAGTATCTGAACTTCTCCAAGAGCTTCATTGATTCCTTTGTGCAGGAGGATGGCTCCATCAAGACCTACGACCCCAAGGAGTACAATCTGGATAACGTGAATCAGGGCAAGAACCTGTTCACCCTGTACGATATCTTTGGGGATGAAAAGTACCGCAAGGCCATCGAGACCATCCGCAGCCAGCTGGCCACCCAGCCCCGCACCAAAGAGGGTAATTTCTGGCACAAGGACATCTACCCGTGGCAGGTGTGGCTGGACGGCACCTACATGGCCCAGCCCTTCTACATGGAGTACGAGACCCGCTTTAACAAGATGCAGGGCTGCATCGACAGCTACAAACAGTTCATGAATATCAAAAAGCACATGCGGGACGAAAAGACCGGCCTGTACTACCACGGCTACGATGAGAGCCGCCAGATGTACTGGGCCGACCCCGTCACCGGCTGCAGCCCCAACTTCTGGCTGCGTGCCATGGGCTGGTTCATGGTAGCCATGGTGGACGTGCTGGAGCGGATGGACGAGCAGCTGTACAACGAGTACCGCGGCATCATGGCAATGCTCAAGCAGACCATTGAGGATGTGCACAAATTCCAGGACGAGGAGACCGGCATGTTCTGGCAGGTGATGGACCACCCCGGTGTGGAGGGCAACTACCTCGAGACCAGCGGCACCGCTCTGTTTGCCTACGCGGTGCTCAAAGGCGTGCGTCTGGGCTACCTGCCCAAACGCATGGCCGCATGGGCCGAAAAGGCCTTCTACGGCACCTGCGACAAGTACCTCTCCAAGAACCCGGATGGCAGTCTGCAGCTGGACGGCATCTGCCTGGTGGCGGGTCTTGGCGGCAAGGATCACCGCGACGGCTCTCTGGCCTACTACTTCAGTGAGCCGGTGGTCTGCAACGATGCCAAGGGTGTCGGCCCGCTGGTGCTGGCTTACACCGAAATGATCGCACGCAAGTAAACTTCATATCGTGGGCGGGCAGCTTTCTTGCCGGACACGAGTCGGGCCATTCCATCGCCCGCAGGGCTGTTGCAAAACAGCGTCTCTTTAAAATGTTGAAAACAGCCGCATTCACCGTACAAAACGGGCAGAACGCTGAAAACCCAAAGGCAGATCTCAAAAAAAAATGAGATAGGCAGCCCCTTTCGGGGAAGCCTATCTCATTTTTTCGTTGGGGCTGTTTTGCAACAGCCCCTTCTCTATGGAAAGAGGTTCAACATGAATTCTCGAAGATGTCTTATCAGAACTTGAACAGGTTCACGATGCGCTGCCACAGGCGGGTAAAGATATTGCCTTCCTTCACCGTCTCAGTCTCGGTTACAGTGGTGTCGGCAGCGGCCACGGTTTCAGCGGTCTTATAGACGAACTTCACGCTGCTCTCGGCATCGTCCGGTGCACCGGCAAAGCTGGTGTAGTCGTTCAGGCGGTCGGTCATCTCGTCCAGCACGGTCTTCAGGCCATGGAGCTGATCCTGATCCAGCGCGCCGGTCAGCTTGGAGATGCCTTCCTCGTTGAACTGGTTCAGGCCGTCGTTCAACTGGCCTGCGCCGTCATTCAACTGACCTGCACCGGTGTTCAGGGTATTCACGCCGTCATACAGGGTCTTGGTGCCTGCAGCCAGCTGTGCGCTGCCATCCTTTGCGGAGTGGGCACCGTCCGCAGCGGTCTGCACGCCTGCGGTGTACTGGTTCACGCTGGAAACAAAGAACTGGATCTGAGAAAGGCTGGTCTTCAGGGCGCGGACATCGGCCATATCCTGACTGTTCTCCACCTGATACTTCAGCTCGGCCTTGGCGGTGTTCTTTGCATCGGCATTGGTCACCATCTCCAGAGCGCCGGTCAGCATGGAAGCGTCAAAGTTCTGCATCAGCTTCAGGGCTGCTTCCAGATCGTGGTTCGTCTTGGTCGCGGACAGATACAGGGCCAGATCCAGCTGGCTATCCTTGAAGCTGGGAGCCTGCTCCCAGATGGTGCGCACCATCTTTTTGCGGCCGGCAGCAAGGGTCTTATCGTTCATGGTGAGGATGTTGTCGATCACAGCCTCGTAGTTCGACCATGTCATGTCCTCGTCGATCAGGCCGCCTTCCTTCAGGGTCTTGTTGGCAGAAGCCAGCACACCGTCAGCCACCTGCTGCGCACCGGCGTTCAGTGCTGCATTGTTGGCGCTCAGGGTGTCCAGACCGTTGGTCAGCTGGCCAAGGCCGTCGTCCAGAGCGGCAGCGCCGTTGTTCAGGGTGTTGGCACCGTCCAGCAGGGCCAGAACACCGCCTGCCAGCTGAGAGGTGCCGTCCACCAGCTGGGAAGCGCCGTCCATGAGCTGGCTCATGGCATCGTTCAGCTGGTTGATGCCATCGGTCAGGTCGTTGATGCTGCTCAGGTCAAACACATTGTCCGTGCCAAGAGCAGCGGTGCTGGTAGCGCAGGCCACCATGACCTGCGGGCAGGTAAAGTCTTCCACATCGGCTTCCACCGTCACGGTGTCCTGCAGATAGTCTTCGATGCTGTCCACCTCATCGGGCAGCAGGCCGGACAGGGAATCCTTCACGCCCGGCAGGGTGACAAAGGCGGCAACGCTGCTTTTGGCGGCGCTTTCGATCATACCGTGTTCTGCGGTCACGTTGGAAGCATCCCCGCCCAGAATGACGCCCACAGCGGTGATCAGCGGAGTGACGATGGTGCGGTCCTTGCCGTTCACGTTCACGGTGCCGGTCTCGTTGTTCTTCAGGTTGACGGTCACAGTCAGGTGGCCGCTCTTGCCAATGATGTCCTCAAGGGCGGCTTCCTGACCGTCCAGAGCGTAGGTCACCTTCACATCGATGGGCAGGGCCTTGTCGGTATTGCCCTTGTAGTAAACATCGGTGTCGTTGGTGTTCCACACCAGCTCTTCCCCGTTCTGGGTGAACTCGGCATCGCTCTCAGTGTTCTGGATGTCGGTCAGGGTGGTCTTGTCGGTGACGTTTGCAAGGCCGGCGGCGCTGTACAGGTGCTCGCTGACGGTGGTGCTCTTGATGGAGCCGTCGCCGTTCATCACAGCATAGACGGTCTCTGATTTGGAAAAGCTGCTCTTACCAGCTGCAAATGCGGGCATTGCACAGCCTGCGGCGAGGGTGAGAGCCAGCGCCGCACTGGCGAAACGAAGCGATTTTTTCATAACGTAATTACTCCTTTTCAGACTTCTTGGCGTTGGCGGATTCGGGTACCATCCACTTGAGGGTGGTGTGGCGGATGATCCAGTCGCACAGCATCAGGGCTGCGGGCAGCATCACCAGAATGACCACCATGCTGATCAGTGCGCCGCGGGAGATCAGCAGGCAGATGCTCTTCAGCAGCTCCATCTTACTGATGGCAGCCACACCGACGGTGGCGGCAAAGAAGGTCAGGCCGCTGGTCAGGATGGACTGGCTGCAGTGCTCCAGCGACTGCTGGGCGGCTTCCTTCGGGGTGCGGCCAAAGGCGCGCTCCTCGTGGTAACGGGTGGTCATCAGGATGGAGTAGTCCACGGTAGCACCCAGCTGGATGGTGCCGATGACGATGCTTGCAATGAAGGGCAGCTGCGTACCGGTGAAGTACGGGATGCCCATGTTGATGGCGATGGCGGCTTCAATGCTGGCCACCAGCAGCGCCGGGATGGAAATGCTCTTGAAGGAAACGGCGATGATGACCAGAACGGCCATGATGGACCAGACGTTGACGTTCTTGAAGTCCACATCTGCCACTTCGATCAGGTCCTTGGTCATGGCGCCCTCGCCGGTGATAACGCCCTCGGGGTCAACGGTCTTGATGAGGGAAATCATCTCGTCCAGCTGGTTGTTGATGGCGTCGGTGCCGGTCTTATAGGAGCTGTTGGCAAGGATCAGCTTGTAGCCGCCGGACTGCAGGATCTCCATGATGCTGTCGGGAAGCAGCTCGGTCTGGAAGCCCGGGCCGGTGATGGAATCCAGACTTACCACCTGCGTAATGCCATCCACGTCCTTGAGTTCATCACACAGGTCGCTCACCTCGGTGGCAGTCAGGTCGTCATGCACCAGAATGAAGTGGCTGGTGGTCATGCCGAAGTCCTCGCCCAGCTTGTTGGTGCCCACGATGCCGGTCAGGTCCTGCGGCAGGGAGTCGAACAGAGTGTAGTAGACCTCGGTCTTGTTCTGTGCGATGGCAAAGGGGATGAGGATGAGGATAAAGATAACCACGATGGGCACCGAGTGATTGGAGACAAAGTAGCTGAGCTTTTTCAGCTTGGGGATCACGGTGCGGTGCTTATACTTTTCCACCCATTTATCAAAGGTAAGGATCAGGGAGGGCAGGATGACCACGGTGCAGATGACACCGAGGGCAACGCCCTTTGCCATGACAAGGCCGATATCGCGGCCCAGCGTCAGGCGCATGGCACACAGTGCAAGGAAGCCCGCGATTGTGGTCAGGCTGGAAGCGGAGATGGATGTCATGGTCTTGCAGATAGCGCTGGACATGGCCTCCTCGTTGGAAGAGCGCAGCTCCTTCTCTTCCTGATAGCGGTGCAGCAGGAAGATGGAGAAGTCCATCGTGACACCCAGCTGCAGCACGGTGGCCAGTGCTTCGGTGATGTAGCTGATCTGGCCCAGAAAGATGTTGGTGCCGAAGTTGTACGCAATGGGGAACAAAAGACCCAGCATGAACAGCAGCGGGGTGATGGTGCTTTCCAGCGAAAGGAACAGCACCAGAAGGCTGGCACCTACGGCGATCAGGATGTACATGGGCATTTCCTGATTGACCAGTGCCTTGGTGTCCTGCAGGATAACGCTCATACCGCCGAAGAAGCAGTCCTTGCGCAGCAGCTTTTCGATCTGAGCGACGGCTTCCATGGTCTCGTCGCTGGCGCTGGGGGCGTCAAAGCGGACGATCAGCATGGTGGAATCGTTCTTGCCGAACATGAACTGCTGCACATCGGCGGGCAGCATCTCGGTGGGGATGCTGGGGTCGATCACATCGCTGAGCCAGAAGGTCTGGGTCACGCCGGGAACAGCCTCGATGTCCTTCTTCATGGCGATCAGTTCGTTTGTGGGTAAGCCTTCTACCGTGATCATACCGGTGGAGGCCAAATGGAAATCGTCCTCAAGGGCTACCTCGCCGATCATGGAGTCCAGATCCTGCGGCAGGTAGGTGAGGATGTCATAGTTGATGCGGGTAGCAATTGCGCCGATTGCGGAAGGGATCAACAGCAGGAATGCTACTGTCAGGATCAGCTTGCGCAGCCGCACAATGCCCTGTGCGATCTTTTTCATGAGAACCCTCCATAGAAAATGGTTAAAAATCTTAGTAAAATGACTGGCGGTCATTTCCAAGCAAACACTATTATAACCATGACAAACCGGGTGTCAAGTACAAAAATGACCAGAAGTCAGTTTTCTTATCAACTGCCTGAAATTGTATAGCTTTTTTGACTTGCACTATCGGGAAAGGACTGCTAAAATGATTGAGACAACACAAATGAGCGAATGAAAACGAGCGGAAAAGAGGAATCGTCAGGGAATATGGGTACCGTGGAGGGCAAAAAGCAGGAGAAGCGCCGGGCACTGCTGGAGGCAGCCTATGATCTGTTTCTGGAGCGAGGTGCCGCAAAAACCAGCGTAGAGGATATCACCAGCCGGGCCAAGGTGGCCAAGGGCACCTTTTATCTGTATTTTCAGGATAAAGGTGCGGTGATGCAGGCGCTGCTGGGCCGGGTGAGCTACCAGCTGCTGAGCAACGCGTGCGAAGCGGTGGAAAAGCAGACAGAGCTCGAAAACTTCCCGGACAAGATGGTGGCGGTGATCGACCACATCATCGAAGCACTACGGAAGGATACGCTGGTGCTCAAGTTTCTGGAGCACAACTTCATATGGCCGGGGCTGGACCAGATCGAAGCCAGCCGCGAAGCCGAGCCGCTGATGCGCAAGCTGCTGAATGTGGTGCTGACCAGCCCGGAAATGGCCGGCCGCACCGAGCGGGAGATCTACCAGCGCATCACGGCACTGGGCAGCATGTGCATGTCGGTGTGTTATTCCAGCGTGCTGGAGGGCAAGCCCGATGACATTGAGGCCATGAAGCCGGTGCTGTATGATATCGTCCGCAGGTCGCTGAAGGCGGAAAAATAAAAAATCACAGAAAAGTATTGCTTTTTTGCACAGGCTGTGGTAAACTATCTAAGTCGATATGACTTATGGACGGTTAGCTCAGCTGGTAGAGCATCTGCTTGACGTGCAGGAGGTCACAGGTTCGAGTCCTGTACCGTCCACCATACAGTTCGTACTCGAACCTGATTCTCTATGAGAAAGGGTTCGGGTACGTTTTTTGTTTGCAGGAGGTTCTGAGAAAGGACTACTCGGAACAGTAAACGAGCAAAGGCAGGGTATCACTATGACGGTGGTATCCTGCCTTTTGTTTTGCGGGATCGTGGTGATGGTATCCTGCCTTTTGTTTTGCGGGATCAAGGTCGCTTTGTGCGAACTTGATCGTCCTCCTATATGGCGCGTTTGGGGGTAATCGCTGCGTACGTGCGTACCGGGAGCCTGTACACCTCTGACAATGTGTAACACACTAGACTTTGTTCCAAAGTCTGTGTGCCAAGGGGCCAAGCCCATTAGAATCCCTGCGGAGCGTGTACGCACGTACACAGAAAAATGGCAAAATTTCACTATATCGGGGTGTTCTTTCATGGATGAGTGTGGTATACTCGGCTTAACCCAGTAAATTGGAATTTGGAGGTACACGATGATAATAAAAATTGTTACAATTTCACTGATGGCAGTGTTCTACATCTGCTATTTTGCAAAGTTGATTAGTCAGAAAAAGCAAGGCATAAAGACAGACCAATTAGGAAAAGGAAAAGAGGGATTTGTCAAATTTATAGAAGTAGCTCTTAAAATAATCACATATTTGCTTCCTGTAATACAGATTATCAGTATTGTGTTTTATTCGGGAACAGCACATATTGTGTTGCAATTTACAGGAGTTGTAATAACAATGTTCGGTGTACTTGCTTTTATTGTTTCTGTTACACAGATGAAGGAGAACTGGAGAGCAGGTGTGCAAAAAGAAGAAAAGACCAATTTGGTAACAACGGGAATCTATTCTATTAGCAGAAATCCTGCATTTTTGGGTTTTGATTTAATGTATATAGGAATATTGTTTTCGTTCTTTAATTGGTTCCTTTGCTTTGCCACAGGTTTTGCAGTGGTATTTTTTCATTTACAGATAGTCAATGTAGAGGAAGACTTTTTGATAGAAGCATTCGGAAATGAGTACCTGCAATACAAATCAAAAGTATGCCGATATTTAGGAAGAAAAAGATAAATTCCAGTTTGCCGTACTCATTCCAGCAGGGTTTGGGGCAGGCACGCCCCAACAAGAGCACTTCAAAAACGCGGGAGCGTTGCAGAAGTGCAGTCCCGGATGGGCAAGAAATTTTCAAGAATTGAAAATTTGTGGCCACGGGACGATTCTTGCTCTCCCCTTTTTCGCTGCGTTTCGCAATTTTCACATTTCAATCTGCTCGCAGATTGTTGACAAGCTGCGCTTGACCCGATACTATAAAGGCAAGTCGAATACACGCCAAGGAGGTGCAACCATGACCGCCGTGATCTACGCCCGCTATTCATCTGACAGCCAGCGAGAAGCGTCCATTGAAGGGCAGCTGCGCGACTGCAAGGACTACGCCGAGAAGAACGGCATCACTGTGGTCGGCACCTACATTGACCGTGCCTACTCTGCCAAAACGGATGACCGCCCGGACTTTCAGCGGATGATCAAGGACAGCGCGAAGAAAATCTTCGATGTGGTTCTGGTCTGGAAGCTCGACCGCTTTGCCCGGAATCGGTTCGATGCCGTGAACTACAAGTACCAGCTGGAAAAGAACGGTGTCCATTTGGTGTCTGCCATGGAACCCATTTCGCAGGGACCTGAAGGCATTATGGTGGAGAGTATGCTGATCGGCATGGCAGAATATTATTCCGCCGAACTTGCCCTGAAAGTAGCGCGCGGTGAGCGCGAAAACGCCCTCCAGTGCAAGTACAACGGCGGTATCGTTCCGCTGGGCTTCACCATTGGCAAGGAGGACCGACTGTACCATATCGACCCGGAGACGGCTCCCATCGTGCAGGAGATCTTCAGCCGGTATGCCGACGGCGAACCGGCCGAGAAGATCGCAGCATCCCTGAACGAGCGCGGTCTGCGTACCCGCACCGGGAAGCCGTTCGTGAAGAACAGCTTCTTCCAAATCTTCCGGAACCGCCGCTACATCGGCGAATACCGCTACAAGGACATTGTGACGCCGGGCGGCATTCCGGCTATTGTTGACCAGGATTTGTTCGACCGGGTGCAGCAGCGTTTCGAGCAGAACAGGATCGCCCACGGTCGGCCTGCAAAAGAGGATGTGAGCTATCTGCTGACCACCAAGCTGTTCTGTGGCAAGTGCGGCACCCTGATGGGCGGCGAAAGCGGCACCAGCCACATGGGAAACACCTACTATTACTACAAGTGCGGCAACGCCAAACGCCACGGCAAGGCGCACTGCGACCTGAAAGCCATCCGCAAAGAGCCTCTGGAACGGTTCGTGGTGGAAACTGCTATTAAGGTGATTTTCAGCGATGAAATCATCGAACGGCTGATAGATTTGATTATGGAAGCCCAGCAGCAGGAGAACACCCGACTGCCTGTTTTGAAAGACCAGCTCCGGGATACAGAGAAGCGGCTGGCAAACCTTCTGGAAGCCATTGAACAGGGCATCCTGACCCCGACCACCAAGCAGCGGCTGGACGAACTGGAAGCCCGGAAAGAAGCTCTGAACACCAGCATTCTGGAAGAAGAGCTGAAAAAGCCCGTCCTGACCCGCGAGTGGATGCGGTTCTGGTTTGAAAAATTCCGCAAGGGTGACATGAGAGACATGGAGCACCAGCGGCAGATCATTGATACCTTTGTCAACTCGGTCTACGTCTTTGACGACCGGGTCGTGCTCAATTTCAACTTCACGGACGATTCCAAAACCATCTCCCGTGAAGAGGTGTTGGGTTCGAGTGCTGTGGAGAATGCTCCACCATGCATAAGCCACTAACAGAAGTTAGTGGCTTTTTTTGCACTATACGCGGACTTATGTTAGTGTATAGAGAATTAGGGACTCGAACAGCACGGCCGCGCCGCAGGCGGGGCAATCAAAGCCCTAGCAGGGCTTTGATTAGTGCGCGGGTTCCAACGGTCAGGAATGTCTACCGGGGATGATGCTCAAAAGTCCAGCTGGTCAGAGAATGGTTTGAAATCTTTATGCCCCCTTTTCAGTCGTTTGTAGCAAGTTTGTAGCAGATCTGTAGCAAAATTCGGGGAGGATCGGCAAAATGGCTCCGAAAACCCGATTTTTTGCAGATTTTTGGGTATAAAATTTTATCCTCAAATTTTGTACAGAATGACGGTGGCAAAACAAAAAAGAAAAACGTCAAACGCGAGAGATTGCTCTCTCATGCGTTGACGTTTTTTCTGGTTTGTGGGGATTATTCTTCTGGCAGAGCCAAAACTTCATCTTTGACCAGTTGATTGGCCGAGTCAAAGGCTTCGATCATCTGGTTGGCTTTCGGATCTAAAACCTATTATTCAAAATGATAACACGGGGCTGTTGCACACGCCCCAACAAAAAAGACCAGAGTTATTTAGCCAAAAGGCTGAACCGGTCCGTAAAAAGTAGACAATGCGCCGCTTGCCTTGGCACGCTCTTCCAAGCCTTCCAGCTCACCCTTCTGCCCCACATTGCCGCACACGGCAATGACTTCGCAGTTGTTATAGTGCTCTTTCAGCCACGGGATGATAATCGATGTGTCCAGACCGCCGGAATATGCCAGCACGACCTTTTTGACTTCAGACATAGGAACTGCCTTCGTTCAAACCAACTTATATATTTTTCGATTTCCCTCGTGCAATTTCATGATTGCAGTGTCCATTATCCGGGCACTTGGAAAATGTGTAAAAAGTGTTCTGTATATAGCAGCAATATGAAAGCAGTATTTCACAGCTGGGCATTATGAATCTATAATAGGTAGCTGGAAATAAACAGAAAGAGGGTCTTTTTGATGGCAACGATATTTCCAAGAGAAGAAAAGGCAGAGGCACTGTTCGGGGAGATCCTGAAAAATCCAGAAGCCTGCCACCGCCTAATGGATACCTTCAACGACTCGCTGGACATGGCAGACGTACTGGATGCGCCGGCCGTGAGTGCACAGCAGTTTGCCGCAGCACTGTTCAATGCCTACGAGAACAAGGATCTGTCTGCCTTTCTGATGGCGATCTGCCAGCACAGTATGTTTGACCTGCTACGGAACGCTGCCCTGATCCCGTTCAAATTCAACGCCGATGGTCAGCCGAACCCGGTGATCCTGACGGATGATGCCGGCGTTCTTTTGCCGAACAACAAAGTTGCCGTGAGCAGTAAAGTATACGACCGGTTCATCCGGGTGTTCCAGAAGCAGGAAAAGGTAAAAATGTACCTTGCCAGCGGCTACTGCAAGTATCACGGCTACGACGAAGGCTCGATGGATGTGGTGGAGTACCACTACAACCAGCATTTGGGGCTGCTGCTGATCTACGAACTGCCGGACACCGTGAAGCAGAAGGTAACGGAAGCGGAGGCCTACTCCACCGTCTGGGATATCCAGATGAAGCTGCAGCACGCACTGCCCCGTTCCGTGGTCTACTATGGACAGGATACGCTCAAGGACGGAGGAACCCGCTACGATGAACTTGGCGTTTTTCTGCCGCTGGAACACTTTGCCGACCGGCTGGAACGCCATGTGGAAACTGCTACCAAGATCGTTTACGGGGAGTAAATGCCCTGTAAACGAACTCCTTTTATAAGTGCATCACAGCAAAACAAAACGCAGCGAACCGTTAAAAGATTCGCTGCGTTTTGCCTTATATGGGAGAATGGAAATGCTGCACATCAGGTGCAATAACGGAAAGTCTTGTCAGTGACAATACGGGCGAAGATCAACCCTAACGGCAGTGCCACGATGATGAGAATGGCATCTGCAAACCATGTGGCGGAGTCCATCAGAGACAGGATGCCCAGATTATAGATGGCACGGTAGAAATACAGTCCCGGTACCATGATAACGATGGACGGCACGGTGACGGAGATGCGGGGATAACCGGCGGCGCTCTTCAGGCAGGAGGCCAGCAGTCCGGACAGCAGTGCGCCCAGAAACGCTGCAACAGCGGGCGGAAAGCCCGCAAGGCTCACCAGCTCCAGTCGGAACGTGTTCGTTACCGCACCGATAAGGGCGGCGCAGACTGCCAGGTTCCGGGGACTGTTGAACATGAGCGAAAAGCCGAACACACCGCCAAAACTTGCCAGCAGCCGGAACACGATCTCTTCCGGGAGTGTCAGGCTCAGGGCAGGGAACTGCACCGGCTGCAAATGCAGCAGCAGTGCCATGATCCAAGCCGTCATGGTTGCCACCAGAATGATGAGGACGGCGTAGGCCAGACGTTCCAGCCCGGAGCGCATATCCAGCTTGGCAAGGTCGATGCCGCTGGTAATGAACGGAAAGCCCGGAATGATGAAGAGCATGGAGCAGATATACCCCGCCTCGTGCTGCGCCGATACGGCAAACAGCACCTCTGCCAGCTTCAGCAGGATGGCATACACGAGGCTTGCTGAACAGACCGACGCCGTAATGCCCAGAAACAGGGTGAAATGGTGCTTTGTCAGCTTGCACCGTACAAAGTTGCCGATGCCTGCACCGCAGAAGGCACACAGCATTTCCACAATGCCGCCGCCCAGCAGAAAGGTGAAGCAGCTGCAGGCCAGTGCAGCTGCAAAGCCCAGTGCGATGGGCGAATACAAGCCGTGGATGCGCTCGATCTCATCGAGGTGGCTGTGCAGTTCTTCGCCGGTCATAAATTTTCCTTCCCGGTCGAAGTCGTTGACGAAATGCTCCAGTCGGTTCAGCCGGGAGGTATTCACGCCCGTATTTGTCAGACAGAGTGACTGGGTATAACACTGGTCACCGTCAAAGCAGGTGAACTCAATGGACAACAGGCCGATGTCCGCTGTTGTTGTGACTCCCAGCTCCCGCGAAAGGGTGTTCATGGAGCTTCGGACACGCCATGCGCCGGTGCCGCATTCCAGCAGCATCAGCCCGGTGCGTCCAATGACGGAGGCTTTTTCCACAAGCCCCGCCTCGGTAATGGGAACGCCCTTGCTGGCCGACGCATAGTCGTGCCAGTAAACTTCCATGTGATTTTTGATGATCTCACTTTGCTGTTGTCCCATACCGGAAAGCCTCCTTTGTGATATGGGAATGTTGCAGCCGTTTCAAGACTGCGGTGCTATTATAAGGGAAATTGCAGGGCGGGTAAAACGTATCTTGGATATGTCGGCAATGTTCGTTTGGTATTTCAAAGAAGAAAATACGTTGCGTTTTTGGCGGCTCTGCGGTAGGATAGAAAAAACACGCCGAAAGGAAACTGCCGTGACCCTTCAACAACTCCGCTATGTCACGGCTGTTGCCGGCGCCGACACCATCGAGCAGCTGGCCGAGTACATCGGTGTGGAGCCTGCAGCCCTTTCCGCTACTGTGGAGCAGTACAATAAGGTTTGCACCGAGGGCTGCGACATCGACTTTGCCAAGGACCCGCACTTCCTGAATGCAGTTGCAAAGGCTCCCTTCTACGCCCATGTCACCACCCCGAGTCTGGGCTTTGCACTGGTGACCACCGGCGGCTTTGTGACCACCAATGACCAGCAGGTGCTGAACGAGGATTATCAGCCCGTCGAGGGCCTGTACGCTTCCGGCAACACCTGCGGTATGCGCTTCGGTCCCGAGTATATCACCCCGATCCCCGGTGTGAGCATTGGTATGTGCCTGACGCTGGGCCGCGAACTGGGCAAATACCTGGCTGCAAAGTAAGCAGCTGCCTTCGTCAAGGCCTGATCGGCTGCAGTAAAGCCCCATAAGCAATAAAAGATCCCGTCCACTTCTGGGTGAACGGGATCTTTTTTGCGTATCAGACAGGAAAAAGCGGCTCAGAGGTCGTTCTGCTCCTGCCCCAGATTATCGGATTCCAGATCGTACAGGCCGTGCTGCAGATGCTCTTCCATCATGACCCGGGCACGCTTGGCGTCATGCTTGCGGAAAGCGTCCAACAGAATGCCGTGGTAGTAGATGCCGCCGTAGTAACCGTTGGAAAGAATGAGCATCTTACCCAGACTAGCACGGCGCTGGAAGGTCTCGTTCATAATGGCAATGGTGTAATCGTTGCCGCAGGCGTTGATGATCTCCATATGGAACGCCACGTCCGCGTTGATGAACTCTTCGCACTTGCCCACAGAGGCCTTCATGGCCTTGAGGTGGCCCTCCAGTTTGGCAATCAGCTCCGGCGAGGCGGTCTGGGCCACCTGTGCGCAGACTGCCGGTTCCACGATGCTGCGGAACTCCAAGATCTGCTTCATGGTCTCGGTAGCATCGATGGTGGGAGCCGGTTCCTCCACATTGGAATAGAAGGCCGAAAGATCGTCCGAGATCAGGAAGGTGCCCTTGCCGTGCACGCTTTCCAGAATGCCCAGCGCAATGAACTGCTGCAGGGCGCTGCGCACGGACACACGGCTGACCCCCAGCTCTTCGCACAGCTGGTTTTCACTGGGAATCTTCTCGCCCACGGTCCAGTTGCCGTTGCGGATATTTTTGCGGATATAGTGGGCAATCTTTCCGGTGACGCTGCCCTTATCGGCCATAGTGGAACACCTCTTTGTATTACAACTTTTTCTAACTATATCATAGGATGTTGCAAAAGTAAATCAAAATCAGCGAAAACTGGCAGAAAAAACTTGTATGCAGACAACTGCTCACGGGATCAGGACGGCTTTGGTCAGGCTTTCGTCCCGGTGCACAAGGCGGTCGAACACCTGCGCACCCTCGGCCAGCGGAAAGCTCTGCCACAGGCCGGTCAGGCCGGCGCGGCCCTCGGCAATGGCCTGCAGGCAGACCGGGTACTCCCCGGCGGAGGAATAGCTGAACTGCACATCGATCTGCTCGGTGATGCAGCGCTGCAGCGGGAAGTCGATGGTCCGGGCGTGGTTGCCAATGACCATGATGCGTCCGCCCTTGCGCACCAGCTCCATGGCCTGTGTAAAGGAGCTTTGGGAACCGACGGCATCGTACACCACATCGGCACCGCGCTCTGCGGTGAGCTGCGGCAGCTGAGCGCAGTCCAGTGCACCCAGCTGTGCGGCCAGCTGCATGGGCCGGGCGTGGTGGCCGCTTATGCAGACCTGTGCGCCCTGACTTTTTGCGGCAATCAGGGTCATCAGGCCAATGGTGCCGTCACCGATCACGGCAGCGGTCTGCCCGGCGGCAAGGCCGCTGCGCAGCACGGCGTGCATTCCCACGGCAAACGGTTCCACAAGGCAGCCCTGTTCAAAGCTGACGGTGGGCGGCAGGGCATACAAAGTGCGGGCCTTTACGGCGATGTACTGGGCCATGGCACCATTTTTGCGGTACTCGGTGCAGGCAACGCCTACGATGCGGCGCTGTGCGCAGAGGTTGTGCATCCCGTGGGTGCAGAACCAGCAGCAGCCGCAGTATTCGGTGGAATCAAAGGTGACGCGGTCGCCCACGGCCCAGCTCTGCACGGCTTCGCCCAGCTGCGCAATGGTGCCGCTGGCTTCGTGGCCCATGACCAGCGGCGGGATGCGCCGCCCGTTCTCACCGCTGCTGCCGTGCACATCGCTGCCACAGATGGCGCAGGCCTTTACCTCCACCAGCACCTCGTCCGGTGCCGGTTCAGGGCGGGGAACATCCCGGTATTCAAAGGTATGCGGTGCGGTGAACACCAGTGCTTTCATCATGTTTACCATTCTGCCACGCTCCCGTCCTCATGCCTCCAAACCGGGTTCTTCCAGCTATGCGGGGTTTGGCCCTCTTCCTCCACCAGAGCCTTGTTCACCTCTACGCCAAGGCCAGGCTTCTGGGGCAGGCTGACAAAGCCGTTCACGAACTTGAAATCCTCGGGGTTCAGCGCATAGTCCAGCACGCTGCGGCCCTCGTTGTAGTGGATGCCGATGCTTTGCTCCTGAATGGCCGCGTTGTAGCAGGTGGCATCCAGATTCAGGCAGCTGGCAAGGGCCACCGGGCCAAGCGGGCAGTGGGGAGCAAGGGCCACATCGTGGGCTTCGGCCATGGCGGCGATCTTCTTGCACTCGGTCAGGCCACCGGCATGGGAAAGGTCCGGCTGCACGATGTCCACGCCGCCAATGGCCAGCAGATGCTTGAAATCGTACTTGGTGAACAGGCGTTCACCGGTAGCAATGGGGATGTTGCAGGCCGCCGCAATCTCGGGGAAATACTCCATGTTATCGCAGAGAACGGGTTCCTCAATGAACATGGGGTCGAACTCTTCCAGCTTTTTGGCCACGATCTTTGCCATGGGCTTGTGCACCCGGCCGTGAAAATCAATGGCAATGCCAAAATCCTTGCCGCAGCTCTCGCGCACGCTGGCTATGCGCTCCAGCAGGGCATCGATCTTGGCGTAGCTGTCCAGAAACTGCAGCTCGTCGGTGCCGTTCATTTTGATGGCGGTAAAGCCCTGCTGCTTCTTTTCCAGCGCAGCGCGGCCCACATCGGCGGGGCGGTCGCCGCCCACCCAGCTGTACACCCGCATCTTATCGCGGCAGCTGCCGCCCATCAGCTGCCAGACCGGCACATTGAAGTATTTGCCCTTGATATCCCACAGGGCCTGATCGATGCCGGAGATGGCGCTCATCAGGATGCCGCCGCCGCGGTAGAAGCCGCCGCGGAACAGCACAGTCCACAGGTCTTCGATCTTCATGGGGTCGGCACCAATGAGGTACGGCTCCATCTCATGGATGCACTCGCATACGGTGGCGGCGCGGCCTTCCAGCACCGGCTCGCCCCAGCCGGAAATGCCTGCATCGGTGCTGATCTCAATAAAAGCCCAGCGGGGACGCACCAGCCATGTCTGAAGTTTTGTGATCTTCATAGCAATGCTCCTTTGAGAACAAAAAACACTGTACGATTCCAGCCGTTTTTCTCCGTCAGGGATCGTACAGTGTCAAAGATTATTGCAAATTACGGAGTCTGCAGGCTGCCGTCGCGGTTGCGGGTCTGGGTCCAGGTGGTCACAGTATTCTCACAGGGATACTTTGCGGCCTCCTTCTCATTCAGGTCTACGCCGAGACCGGGCTTGTCGTTGGCGTAAACAAAGCCGTCGTTGCCGTACTCGGGCATACCGGGGAACACTTCCAGCAGAGCGCCGTGGTTATCCTTCAGCTTCTGGATGACGAAGTTGGGCGGTTCGATGCCGCTCCACTCTTGCAGGCCCAGATTCTGAGCGGCCAGATCGATGTGGATGTTGGCTGCATGGGCCAGCGGGCTCATGTCGCCGGGGCCGTGCCAGCAGATGCGCACACCATACTGCTCGCAGAACATCTGCAGCTTGCGGGCCGGGGTAATGCCGCCCACCTGGCTCAGATGCACGCGCATGTAGTCGATGCTGCGGTTCTGCACCAGCTTCTTGTACTCGGCAGGGTTGTTGAACAGCTCGCCCTGGCTCAGCGGGGTCACGCTGGTCTGCTTGATCTTATCCAGCCATTCCACCTGCTCCAGAGGCACAACGTCCTCCATAAAGAACAGCTTGTAAGGCTCCATCTCCTTGACAAAGGTGACAGCCTCGGTGGGGTGGATGCGCTCGTGCACATCGTGCACCAGATCAATGTCGAAGCCTTCCTTGGCACGGATGCCGTCGAACAGCTTCAGGGTGTCGCGCATATACTTCTTGCTGTCCAGATACACGCCCGGCTCTGCGCCCTTGGCTGCCCACTCCGGAGCAGGGCCAAAGCCGCCGCCGCCGTAGCCGCCGCACTGGCAGCGGATGTGCTTGACACCGATGGAACGATACTTCTCGATGTTCTCGCAGATCTCGTCCACATTGGCACCGTCCACATGGCGGTACACCGGCACACCGGCGCGCATTTTGCCGCCGAACAGGTCGTACACAGGCATGTTGGCCATTTTGCCCTTGATGTCCCACAGGGCCATATCCACACCGGAGATGGCATTGTTGACGATGGGGCCGCAGCGCCAGTAGGCGTTCTGGTGCATCAGCTGCCACAGGTCGGAGATGTTGCGCACATCCTTGCCGATCAGCAGCGGACGCAGATAGGTCTCAATGAGATGCTGCACGGTCAGGTGGCGGTAAGCGAAGGTGGCGCAGCCCAGACCGTACAGGCCCGGCTCGCTGGTCTCCACCTTCACCACCACCAGATTGATGCCCTCGGGGGCGGTGCAGATCACTTTAATATCGCGTATGGTAGGGGCCATGACAGGGTTCCTCCCTTTTTATGTGTTGATTACTTGACCAGATAGCCGCCGTCAACGGGGATCAGGGCACCGTTCAGGTAGTCGGATGCAGCGGAAGCCAGGAAGACGACGGGACCCTTCATATCCTCGGGCAGGCCCCAGCGGCCAGCGGGGATGCGCTTGGTGCACTCGTCCTTGCGCTCCTGCGTCATGTTGGCGCACATCTCGGTGTCCATGTAGCCCGGGCAGATGCAGTTGATGTTGATGCCGCGGCCGGCGCAGTCAACAGCAACGCTCTTGGTCAGCTGAGCAACAGCGCCCTTGGTTGCGGTGTAGGCAGGCACAGTGGTGCAGCCGAAGTAGGAAGCCATGGAGCCGATGGTGATGATCTTGCCGCCAGTGGGCTGCTTGAGCATGACCTGCAGAGAACGCTGGATCATGAACCAGACGTGGTCCAGATTGATCTTCATGACCAGATCCCACTGCTCTGCGGGGAACTCCTCGGGCAGATAGCGGCGCTGGATGCCTGCAGCGGGGACCAGAACGTCCAGACGACCGTCCAAAATCTGCAGTGCTTCGTCGAAGGCGCGGTTCAGGTCCTCGCGGTCAGCCAGATTGCCGATGACAGAGTAGGCTTCCAGACCCTTGGCGCGGTACTCCTCGCACACCTTCTCGACCTTTTCCTTCTGCACGTCGATGATGACGACCTTGCAGCCTGCCTCCAGCAGACCTTCGGCCATGCCGCGGGACAGACCCTGTGCGCCGCCGGTAACGATCGCATGCTTGCCGGCAATATCAAACTTAGTAAGAGCAGCCATAATAATGATCTCCTTCTATTTTATAATGTACGTGTTTATATCAGGGCCAGAGGGTCAGTCCTCTGCGCCGTCGAACAGGATAACGGTCTTCTTGACAGCCGGATCGGGATGAACGATGTTGTCGAAGACCTTTTCGATCTCGCTGAACTTGACGAAGGTGGTTGCAAGACCTTCCATGTGGTACTTGCCCTCGGCCATCTTCTGTGCAGTGGGGACCCACTGGTTCAGGCTCATGCGGGTGCCGCAGATGGTCAGCTCGCGGCCATTGATCATCTGCTGGGTGATCTTTTCGGGCACGGTGCAGAAGCCCATGGGGACCACGCGGCCTGCATTGCACACGATGCCGGGCTGCATGATCATGGTCAGGCTGCCGGGGAAGCAGGCGGAGTCGAATGCGACGGTGCAGCCGTGGCCGTTGGTGATCTTCTGCACTTCGGCAACGATGTCCTGCGTTTTGCTGTTCACGGTGTAATCGGCACCGAACTGCTTGCTGCGCTCCAGACTGCTGTCGCTGATGTCGCAGCAGATGACAGTTTTAGCGCCCTTGAGCTTGCAGGCCTGTGCAATGATGGTGCCGATGGTGCCGGTGCCCAGAATGAACACCACATCGTCCTCGCACACGCCTGCACGGCTGGTGCTGTGCTCGCCGATGGTCAGCGGCTCGATCAGAGCGGCATCCTTCCAGGGGATGCTGTCGTCGATCTTGTAGACGTAAGGCTCTTCGACGCACCAGTATTCACGCCAGCCGCCGTTGGTGCCGCTGCCGCGCACCAGAACGTGCTCGCAGACATTGCCGCGGCCATGCTTGCACTGGTAGCACTCGCCGCAGCGGATCACGTAGTCAATCACGACGTGGTCGCCCACCTTGATGTTTTTGCAGTCTGCGCCAACCTTGGTGACCAGACCAACATTCTCGTGGCCGGGGATCAGCGGGTAGCGGGAGTTGGGGTTCTCGCCCTTATAAATATGGATGTCGCTGCCGCAGACACCAGCAGCCATCATCTTGATCTGGACTTCGTTGTCCTTCGGTTCAGGGATCTCAGTCTCGCGCATCTCAAAGTGGAGCGGCTCGGTGACCCAACACTCTTTCATAACAGTAGACCTCCTTGTTGGTGATCAGTGATCTTCTTGTAAATGTTCCGTCGTCGTATCTTGTTGTAATACAAGATTCATTGGCTTTAGTATACACGACAATACAAGAAAAGCAAGAGGAAATTTGAAAAAATAGGGTTTTAAGGATGATTTTCGACTAACTGCACAATTCTGAGCATGCCGTTTTGTGATACAAGACGGAAACCAATGTCAAGACAAGTGCCCGGCAGAGCATAAGAGCGGAATAGAAGGAGCATTAAAAATAAAGATACGGCAAAGAATAGCAGCTGCGGGCAGAAATTCTGACGAAACTGGACATGTATCACAGAAAAAACGGAAGGACGGATCGTTTTATGGATATTTCCTATTATAAATGCCTCTTGCGGAAGATGAACTTGTTTCGGCCAAAAAACAAGTTGGGGTGTGCCAGCGGTGCCGGATCGGGTCGGAAGAGGGGAGAAAGAGGCGGTGGACGGTGGAAGCCGGCAGAAAAAAATGAAGCCAAAAAGTGAAAAACGTCAACTTGAACGGACAAAAAGCACAGGAATATGAAGAGATGTGACAACGATAAAACGTCAAAAAAGTCAAAAGTGTAACAAAAGTGGCTAAAAATCTTGAGTTTTACCTTTGAATTGTACAGATTTGCATTTTGAAACAAGTGCACTCTGCACAAAAAACATGTAACTTGTAAAAAGAATGTTGACAAGGCTTGTATTACATGCTATTATGTTGGCAACAGAAAGTCCCACGCAGGTGGGCGCCAGAAAAGTACGTGCAGACCGGCTGACACAAGCCCGGTCATGATGTTTAAGAAAATTGGAGGACAACAAGATGAAACAGTACATCAACCGCCGTGATTTCCTGAAGGCTGCTGGCGTGACCGCAGCTGCCGCTGCTCTGGCTGGCTGCGGTGTCACTTCCGGCTCCACCGCCACTGCATCCAGCACGGCTGCATCCAGCACCGCCGCTGCCGGCAAGTACGATGATGTCAAGGCCGATGTCACCCTGACCATGAGCCATCAGATGGCTGCAAGCCACTCCATCAACAAGACTGCTGAGGAGTTCGCTCGTCTGGTCGCTGAGAAGTCCGAGGGCAAGATGAAGGTGGACGTTTACTCCGCTGCAACTCTGGGCACCGAGACCGAGAACCTGCAGGCCCTGACTAACGGCACTCTGGATCTGGCCGTGATCGCTGCCGAGTTCTATGCAAACTACGTGGACGAGGCCGGCTGCCTGTGCCTGCCCTTCGTATACAGCAGCTACGACGACTGCGCTGAGAAGCTGGCCGGTGAGGCTGGCACCACCGTTGCACAGATGATCCTGGACAAGACCAATGTCCGCATTCTGGACTACTACGTGCTGGCATTCCGTCAGATCTTTACCACCGATAAGCCTCTGAACACCGTGGACGATATGTCCGGCCTGATCATCCGCATCCCGGACTCCTCTACTTATAAAGAGACCTTCACCCAGCTGGGCGCTGCTCCCACTCCTGTGGCATGGGGCGAGACCTACACCGCACTGGATACCGGTCTGGTGTCCGCTGTGGAGAACATCCCCGAGTCCATCATGTCCGCCTCCATGCAGGAAGTGTGCAAGTACGTCAACGTTTCCAACCACATCATTGGACCCACCACCATCTCCGTTTCCGAGCAGGTGTTCCAGAAGCTGACCGAAGAGCAGCAGAACATCCTGACCGAGGCCGCTAAGGAAGCCTGCGAGTTTGGCCTGAATGCTACCAAGGACGGCAGCGATGCAAACTTCGACGCTCTGGAAGGTGCCGGTCTGGAAGTGGTGGACACCGATGTTGACAGCCTGAAGGCAAAGATCAACTACAACGCATATGCTTGTGCAAAGACCGATGTCGGCAAGCAGATCCTGACTTCCATGGGTGTTGCTCTCTGATAGACCGTCCGTCTTTCCCTGAAAAAATGTGCGGGCAGGCCGCAAAGGGCTTGCCCGCACTTAATTGAAGAAAAGGAGATGAGCCCCCGCATGAAAAATGTGCGTAAAACGGTGGATAAGATCCTGAATGTGTGCATTCTGGTTCTCTTCATCGCAATGTTCGGTGTTACCACCCTGAACGTTATCATGCGTTATATCTTTAACTCGCCGCTGAGCTTTGCAGTCGAGTTTGGCCGCTACACCTTTGCAGGCATGGTCTATCTCGGCTCCATCTACGTCATGCGCGACGACGGCCACATCGGTCTGGACATCGTGGTGGATGCTCTTCCGGAGCCGCTGCACACCATCGTGAAAAAGTTCTCCCGCGTGCTGGTTCTTGCCTATCTGGCCATATTCTTCTGCATGAGCACCCGCATGGTTATTGAGAACTGGACCAACCGTTCCAGCACCATGCATCTGCCCATGTCTGTTGTGTATCTGGCCATGGTCATTGGCAGTGCCGGTATGTTCATTGAAGAGCTGCTTCTCCTGCTGGGCAAGGGCGGCAGCGAAAAATTAGATGCAGGCGACATGGGAGGTGGCATGTAATATGTGGATGATCATTGGTATCTTCTTTCTGATGCTGCTCATCGGCGTGCCTGTTGCGTTCGGTGTTGGCATCTCCTCCATGCTGTATCTGGCCCTGAATGGTAAGGATCTCGTCATCCTCACCCAGCGCATCTTCGCTGGCGGTGACTCCTTCACCCTGATGGCAATTCCGCTGTTCATCTTTGCAGGCGAGATCATGAATGCCTGCGGCGTTACCAAGCGCATCGTCGGCTTTGCAAACGAGCTGGTCGGCTTTATCCCCGGCGGTCTGGCACACGTCAACATTCTGGCATCCATGCTGTTTGCAGGCGTTTCCGGTTCCACCTCTGCCGACGTTGCTTCCATCGGCGGCATGCTGATCGGCTCCATGGACGAAGCCGGTTTCGACCGCGACTACGCCACCGCTGTCACCGCTGCATCCGCAACCATCGGTTCCATCATTCCGCCATCTATCCTGATGGTGCTGTACAGCTCCATCACCGGTATCTCCGTTGGTAAGCTGTTCATGGCAGGCGTGATCCCCGGCATTCTGGTGGGTGTCAGTCAGATGATCTACGCTTTCATCAAGGCAAAGAAGAACCCTGCCAAGTACGACGGCGATGTGAAGGTCAAGTTCGACTTCAAGCGCATGGTCAAGTCCTTCATCAATGCTCTGCCTGCGCTGGTCATGCCTCTGATCATCATTGGCGGCATCCTGTCCGGTGTGTTCACTGCAACCGAGGCCGGTGCAATCGCCGGTGCTTACGGTCTGATCATCGGCATCTTCGTCTACAAGGAGTTCACCTTTGAGGGTGCCATCAAGACGGTCCTCAGCGCAGCCCGCACCTCCGGCATGACCATGCTCATCGTGGCAAGCACTACCGCATTTGGTTACTGCCTGGCCATCGAGAAGTTCCCCGAGCAGGTGTCCGCTCTGCTGACCGGCATCTCCACCAACCCCAACGTCCTGATGCTCCTGATGATCATTGCCATGTGCATCATCGGCATGTTCATGGATACCACCTCTGCCGCCATCATCATGGTGCCCATCTTCTACCCCATCGCCGCAGCTGCCGGCATCGACGGCATCCACTTCGGCATGGTCATGGTGCTCACCTTCATTCTGGGCGGCATCACTCCTCCCGTTGGCGTTACCCTGTACATCGCAACCGCTGTTGCAAAGATCAAGTTCACCAATCTGCTCAAGGAAATGTGGCCGTTCATCCTTCTGTTCATCGCGGTCATGTTCGCAGTTGCTTACTGCCCGGCTATCTGCCTGACCATCCCCAACATGCTGGCCTGATCTGCAGCCGGACAGCAGATGCTCATGAAAAGCTTTTTCTAAATTTTCTCCTAAATCTCCTATCCCTTGCTTTGCATTCTCCATTACTTCCCAACGATTTCCCAAAACAGAAACCATTCGTGCAGAGGTCAGGCTGCTTTCATCCCTCCCGGGTGGAAGCGGCCTGATTCTCTTTTTTTGCCAAAGACCCGGAAAGGAGCATTGTTTATGGCACAACTTGTTACCCTTGGCGAGACCATAGCCGCCTTTGCGCCAGACCGCATGGGCCCGCTGCGCTATGTTTCCAACTACGGCATCCGCATTGCGGGGGCCGAGAGCAACACTGCCATTGGCGGCGTAACGCCGGAGAACATCCCGGAGTTCCGCAAGGCGGGCTGCCTTGGCGTGGGCCTTGCCAGCAGCCTGATGCCGAAGGGCAAGGCCGTCTGCCCGTTGTGGGTGGGCGGCTTTGCTGCGTGAACCACTTTCACTCCTGAAATGAACTGCATGAAAAATCAGAAGGCCTCATTCTATTGACTTTGCCTTTGCAGGGGAGTATACTCCATGTCACCAAGAATATTACGGCTATGACGAGAAAAAGTACCCGGAAGGAATGCTGCAGAGAGCTGCCGGTTGGTGCAAGGCAGTGCAGGGCATCCGTGGGAAGATCCTCTCCGAGCTTTTCGGCTGAATGGGCGGTGTGCGCCCCAGTAAGCAGGAACGGCAGGCCTCCGTTATCACGGGCCGCGCGTTGTTGGACGTGCACTGAGTGGTCAGCGTTGTGCTGGCAATAAGAGTGGTACCGCAGAGGATTTTACACGCCTTTGTCTCTTACAGACCGTAGGGGACAAGGGCGTTTTGTTTTGCGGATGCTTTTGTCCCAAAGCATGTCAGAAGGAAAAGGAGAAGCAATTATGAAAACACTGGAAAAAGTAAGCGACTTTGTGGGCAAGTACATGGCCGCCATTGTTATTGTGGTGGCCGCGGGTGCCCTGTTCTTCCCCGGCCCGTTCAGCGTGGTAAAGACGGCGTGGGTCAATAACCTGCTGGGCATCGTGATGTTCGGCATGGGCCTTACCCTGAAGCCGGAGGACTTCAAGGTGGTGTTCAGCCGCCCGAAGGATGTGATTGTGGGCTGCGTTGCACAGTTTACCCTCATGCCGTTTCTGGCATGGGCGCTCACGCAGGTGTTCCACCTGCCCACCGAGCTGGCCATTGGCGTGATCCTGGTTGGCACCTGCCCCGGCGGCACCTCTTCCAACGTGATGACCTACCTTTCCAAGGGCGACGTTGCACTGTCCGTTGGCATGACCGCTGTTTCCACCGTGCTGGCTCCTCTCCTCACTCCGCTGCTCACCCTGCTGTACGCTGGCCAGCGTGTTGACGTGAACCCCATGAGCATGTTCATGTCCATCGTCAAGGTGGTGCTGGTGCCCATCGCACTGGGCTTTGTGGTCAATCACTTCTTCCATAAGTTCACCGAGGAAGCCGTCCGCGTGCTGCCTCTGGTCTCCACTACCGCCATCGTGCTGATCATCTGCGCCGTGGTCTCCGCCAACAGCGCCAAGATCATGACCAGCGGTCTGCTGATCCTTGTGGTGGTCATCCTGCACAATGTGCTGGGCTACCTCACCGGCTTTGGCGTGGGCAAGCTGCTCAAGCTGGACTCCACCAAGTGCCGCGCGATCTCCATCGAGGTGGGTATGCAGAACTCCGGCCTTGCAACCAGTCTGGCCGCCGCACACTTTGCACAGTATCCGCTGGCTACCATTCCCGGCGCTGTGTTCTCCGTGTGGCATAACATTTCCGGTGCGATCCTCGCCAACTTCTTTGCCCGCACAGCAGAGAAGAAGGATTGATCTTTCATAACACAACAAAGCCCCCCGGCAGACGAAGACCTGCCGGGGGGCTTTGCTGTGCCTGCGGGCCGGGCAAGTGCAACAAAACCGGCACAAATCATGCTTTTCACGCTGCTTTTAGGGCGATTCACGCAGGTTTGCTTCCAAAATGCGGTAAAGTGTGGGATAATCAAGATACTGTAATATATACCCCCCCCCCGTAAAAATGCGAGGGGAAAAAGGAGGTTGTACCATGAAACAAGGCAAACTTATCCGGCGTGCAGTATCGGCGGCGCTGGCCGGATGCATGATGTTCACCTTTTCCGCTCCGGCGCTGGCCGAAAGCACCGATGCGCTGATGCAGTTGAGCATGACTCGCCGCAGCGCCGTGAGCGTGCTGGACGCGGAAAATGGTGACACAGCTAACTATGGCTTTACTATCGATCTTAACGGAACAACAAAAACGGTTAATGAATCAAACTGCAAGGATATTTTCGAAGATGAAAAACTCAGCTATGATCCTACTACAAACAAGCTGACGAACAAGGGCACCATAAGCGGAGAATTGACCATTGACGCGCCAAATGTGGATGTAGAACTGACAGGAAATAGCTTTGTTATTTACGGCTCAAATCCAAACCTGAACATCAAAAACGCGCGGAATGTAACGCTCTCTACAAATAGCTTCTCTGTCGTGGGCGGTTTGTACAGCGGCAATGCTGAAATCAATTGCTCAGGCAAACTGACGATCAAGAACTCTGACTTTACATGGTCGGCGATCCAAGACAATCTGACCGTGCATAATGCATCGGAGATATTGGTCGAGGGTCGGTTCAGTACAGTGGTCGGTGGCGATGTGAAAATTGAATGCGCCTGCCCGGCGACCTTTAAAAATAACCAAAACGGCGGAATTGCAAAGAGCATTACCTACGCTGGTGATGATGTTTACTACACCAGTGATGCAGCAGATACTGCAATTGACCCGAATGTTATGCCCATCCCAGTAGAAACGGCAAAGTATGTGCGCATTGCGCCGAAAATGCGCTACAACATCTATACTGCAGAAGATGCAGCCATCAAGCTGCAGGGGCAGAATACAGAACTGAAGACTGCCTTTGCGGGCGAAAAGGTCACCGTGACCGCAGCAGGCAAAGAAAACGCTGAGTTTACCGGCTGGACTGACCTGGACAGTGTGCTGACGTCTGACCAGCTGAAAGCAAAAGAAGTCACCTTTACCATGCCGGACAAGAGCGTGACTCTGATCCCGAATTACAATGTTGTACAGGATTATGGCCTTGAGGTGGGCAGCGAGAACACTACACCAACCCGCGTTACCAGCAAAAACTGTAAAGACATTTTAGGAAATGGTATGCTGAGTTACGACCCGACCACCCAAACGTTGAAGTCGAATAGCCCAATAAAGCGCTCGTCTCTGAAAATCAATGCACCTCAAAAAGACATAAATCTGGATGGTAAAGATCAGATTGCTGTGGCTGCAAAGTTGATTGTGGAGAATGCACATAATGTGAAGGTCAGCAGTGATAAGTATGCTGCGATTTTCGCCAGAGATGATACCAGCACGATCGACTGCACCGGCGAGGTGGATATCAGCGGCGGATTCATGGCCGTGAACGGAAGCCTGAATATTATAAATTCCAGCAAAGTAAACATTTATACAAACTGTGCAGCTGCGGTGAATTACGATGCGACTATCACCAGCAAGGGTGACGTGACCATTGAGAGTACCGATGGTAGAGCGGCGAAAAACCTGACGATCGACAAGGCTGATAATGTTACTGTTATAATCAAGGACACACAAGCGATTTCCGAAAACACCAAGATCACGGCTTCCGGCACTGTGATCCTGAAGAATACCGCAGAGGGTGGCCCTGTGGGCACTGTTGACTTTACACAGGCAGGCGACAAGGACTACGTCTACTATACCAGCGATGAGCCGGATGCAAAGCTGATCGACCCGCGCATTCATCCGCTTGCAGAAGCGGCAGGAAGCAGCTACCTGCGCATTGAGCCGAGGGAGACTTACTACAGCATTACCGTTGCGAACGGCACCGCGCAGGTGGGCGACGACACCACCGGCCGGATTACTACCGCCTTTGAGGGCGAAACGGTCACCGTCAAGGCCAACGCACCCACCGATGAGGATGCCGCCAAGGGCGTGAAGTTCCACCACTGGAAGGTGGAAGAGGGAAGCGCCAGCTTTGCCCCGACTGCGGGCAGTCTGGGTTCTGCGACTGAAGCAGGCACCGCAGAGATCAGCTTTGATATGCCCAAAGGCAATGTGAAGCTGACCGCCGTTTACAGCGTTCCCGCTTCCGTGCTGAGGAGTACCGTTACTGTTGAGGGCGGCACGGCAAAGTCCACTCTGGGCGAGGGCAGCGATATCC
>NZ_FMFG01000075.1:0-774 GCF_900066275.1 uncultured Faecalibacterium sp.
GCCTTGGTCAGCTCACGGTAGGTGCCGGGCTTGAGCATTCCCAGCTTCACCACGCCCTCGGCGTTGCGCTTCAGGCGCACCACCTCAAGGCCCACGGTCTCGCACATGCGGCGGATCTCGCGGTTCTTGCCCTCTTTCAGGGTCATTTCCATCACGGTGCGGCCCGGCTCGTCGGTGACAACATTGATGGCGCAGGGCATGGTCTTGGTGCCGTCGTCCAGCACAACGCCGCTGCTCAGCTTCAGGATCTGGCTTTCATCGGCGCGGGGCTGCACGGTGACGCGGTACAGCTTGGAGATGCCACCCGACGGATGGGTGACGGCCTGCGCAAACGCGCCGTCGTTGGTCATGAGCAGCAGGCCCTCGCTGTCCTTATCCAGACGGCCCACCGGGTACAGGCGGGCGGGGATATCGCTCACCAGCTCCATCACGGTCTTGCGGCCCAGCTCGTCGCTGGCGGTGGTCACATAGCCGCGGGGCTTGTACAGGGCCAGATAGTACATCTGCTGATCCTTGCGGATATAGATGCGCTCGTCGTCCACGTGCAGCACGTCGCGGTTGGGGTCCATCTTGTCGCCCACCTTGACGGGGTGGCCGTTGACCTTCACGCGGCCCTCGGCGATGATCTGTTCTGCCGCACGGCGGGAGCACAGACCCTGTTCAGCCATGATCTTTTGAATACGTTCTTCTGCCATAATAAAACTCCTTGTGCGCCTCCCGGCGCTCAAAATGCGCACCTCTCCCCTGCTTTGGGGCGCGGGTGCGCCTGTATCA
>NZ_FMFG01000075.1:1046-2762 GCF_900066275.1 uncultured Faecalibacterium sp.
TGGTCTGGCGAGCGCAGGCGGGACGGAGTGTCCGGTGCCAAGCCCCCTCCCTTACTGCTCCGCAGGAGCAGCAGGCTCTTCCTTCTTTTCGTCCTTCTTGATGAGGGCGGCAACCTTGTCCACCAGCTCCGGCAGCATGGTCAGAGCACGGTTGATGGTGTCGGCGTTGTCCGACAGCTGGATGGTGCGCACGCAGCCGTCCTTTACCACGAGGAAGGCCACCGGCTGGATGTTCACACCCGCACCGGAGCCGCCGCCGAACAGGTCCTTGTTGGCGGCGTTCTTGCCGTCAAAGTCGGTGCCGCCGGAGGCAAAGCCAAAGCTCACCTTGGAAACCGGCAGGATGGTGGTGCCGTCCTCGGTGATGATGGGCTTGCCAATGATGGTGTTGGAGTCCACCATCTGGTGGATCTTCTCCATGGTAACGTTCATCAGGCCCTGAATGGGATGTTCAGCCATAAAACAGCTCTCCTTTATCGGTTTGATTCGGGCAAAGGCCCGTTGTCTGCAGATCCGGATACACGTATAGTGTACCACATTATAGGAAGATGTCCAATACTTTTTTGTGCCAGAACTCGTACAGCACCCGCACCGCCGCAAGGACGATGAACAGTGCCTGCGCGCTCACCCGGCAGGACACCCGGTCCTCCACGGTGGGCTGCCCGCTGCCAAAGTCCGGCAGGATGCGCAGCTCATCGAACTGCAGCCAGAGAAAGCGGTCCAGCACGCCCAGCACCGGGTACAGCCACGCCTGCAGCTTGCCGTAGCTGCGGGCAGCGGCGGCGGGGTCCTCCCCGCGCACACCAAGGCGCACCTGTATTTTTGTGATACGCAGCGCACCGAACACAGCTTTGGTCAAAGTGCCCGCACCTTTGAGCATGGTGCAGAGGATCTCCAGCGTGATCTTTGCCTTTTTGCGCGGCTGGGCGGGCTTGTTTGCCTTGGCGGCAGCGGCGGCGGCCTTTTTGCGGGCCTTCTCCTCTGCCTTTTTCCGCTTGCGCTCGGCCCGCCATGCGGCAAACTTTGCCTTGACCTTGCCAAAGCCCCTGGGCGGCTCCGGGTTTTCCGGTGCGGGCGGCGGCTCCGGCTTCGGGTACTGGAACACCGGGAAGGTGATGCCCAGCGCACCGGCCTTTACGGTGAGCACGCCGTGCTCCCAGCACAGGTCTGCGCAGAAGGGGCACAGCAGCAACAGCACCAGTAAGATCAGCACCACCAGCAGCAGAATGCCGATCACCCGGAGGATGAACAGCAGCACTGCTCCCAGCGCGGCGAGGAATGCTCCCATGCGTTACCCCTCACTTTCTGTCGGTGATGCGTTTGTTTCCGTTTCCTGCCCGTGCACCGGCGGCAGGTCGGCCAGAGAAGAAAGGCCGAACACCCGCAAAAAGGTGTCGGTGGTACGGAAGCTCACCGGCCTGCCCGGCAGGTCAAGGCGTCCGGCTTCCTCAATGAGGCCCTTTTCCAGCAGGCCCGACACGCTGGACGAGGAATCCACGCCGCGCACCTGCTCGATGAAAGCGCGGGACACCGGCTGGTTGTAGGCGATCACGGTCAGGGTCTCCATGGCGGCGGGGCCAAGGGGCACTGCGCGGCGACTGTCCAGCAGGCGGCGGATGCAGTCGGCCCACTCGGTCTTGGTGGCAAGCTGCCAGCGGGTGTTCAGGTGCAGCAGGCACAGGCCGCTGTCCTCCCGGGCGTAGCGCTCCCGCAGGG
>NZ_FMFG01000079.1:0-2495 GCF_900066275.1 uncultured Faecalibacterium sp.
TCACCCAGCACAACAACATGGCACAGTTTGAGCCTGCCCTCATCATGCGCTGGATCTTCAAAACGGCGGTGTCGGTGTGGCTCATCAGCAATACTTTCGACATTGTGATGGCGGTCTTTGACCTGACACAGAAGGTGGTGTCCGATTCCAGCGGCATCATTGCCGGAAACACCCGTGTCAACGACATTGGCTTGTCGATGTTGGAAGCCTGCCTGATGCAGATGGACGTAGGACCCCTGTTCGGGCTTTTCCTGCAAAGTTTCTTCATCGGCATCACCATGCGGATCTTGAGCATCATCATTTTTGTCATCGTCTACGGGCGTATGATTGAAATCTACTGCATGGTGAGCCTTGCGCCCATCCCCATGGCAACATGGGGCAACCATGAGCAGTCGCACATGGGGCAGAACTACCTGAAATGCCTGTTCGCATTGGGCTTTCAAGGCTTTCTCATCCTCATCTGCGTGGCGATTTACGCCGTGCTGATCCAGAGCGTGGCGATTTCCGGGGATGCCATCAACTCCATTTGGAGCATTGTGGGCTATACCGTTCTGCTTTGTTTCAGCCTGTTCAAGACCAGCTCCGTGACGAAATCCGTTCTCGGAGCGCATTAAAGGAGGTGCTTTATTGGCTGCGTATATTTCCGTTCCCCGTGACCTGACGAAAGTAAAATCGAAGGTCGCATTCAACCTGACGAAACGGCAACTGCTTTGTTTCGGCACAGCGGCTCTCATTGGAGTGCCGCTGTTTTTTGTTCTCCGGGACTCCGGCGGCAACACTGCCGCCACCCTCGGCATGATGGCGGTGATGCTGCCGGCGTTCTTCCTTGGAATGTACGAAAAGAACGGTCAGCCCATGGAAAAGCTGCTGTCGTACTATGTGCAGTCCCGGTTTCTCCGCCCGAAGATTCGCCCCTACAAGACCAACAACTACTATGCACTGCTTATGAAGGGAGGCGTGACCCATGATCCCGTTTTGGAAAAAGACCGGTAAGCACAGCAAGCCCCAGTCTGCGCAGAAGCGCAGGCAGGAAGCGAAGCCTGCTGTGCCCCGGACCGCCCAGCAGTCCATCCCCATGCAGCGGATGTTTGAGGATGGCACCTGCCGGGTGAAGCCCAATTACTACACCCGCACCATCCAGTATCAGGACATCAATTATCAGTTGGCGCAGCAGGAGGATAAGACGGCGATTTTTGAGGAATGGTGCAGTTTTCTGAACTTCTTCGACAGCTCCATCAAATTTGAGCTGTCCTTCGTGAACATGGCAACCGACAGCACCGAGTTTGAGAAAAGCATCCGTATCCCGTACCAGCGAGATGGTTTCGATGATGTTCGTGCTGAGTACAGCCAGATGCTGCGCCAGCAGCTTGCCAAGGGCAATAATGGTCTGACCAAGACCAAATTCATCACCTTTGGTGTGGAGGGCGAAAGCATGGCACAGGTCAAGCCCCGGCTTGACCACATCCAGAACGATCTGCTGAACAACTTCCACCGGCTGGGGGTGCAGGCAAAGCCCCTGAACGGTGTCCAGCGGCTGAAACTCATGCACGATATGTTCAACATGGACGGTGCATCCAAGTTTCATTTTGACTGGAAAGACCTTGTGAAAAGCGGGCTTTCCGTGAAGGATGCCATTGCACCCACCGCCTTTGCCTTCAAAAATTCCCGGACGTTCCAGATGGGAGGCATTTTTTGTGCCGCCAGTTTCTTGAGCATCACGGCCTCCGACATCAGCGACCAGCTGCTGAAAGATTTTCTGGACATGGATTCCAGCCAGATCGTCACCATGCACATCCAGTCCGTTGACCAGAACAAGGCCATCAAAACGGTCAAGCGCACCATCACCGAACTCGATAGATCAAAGATCGAGGAGCAGAAGAAAGCCATCCGTGCCGGATATGATATTGACATCATTCCGTCGGATTTGGCGACTTACGGCAGGGATGCCAAGGCACTTTTGAAGGAATTGCAGAGCCAGAACGAGAGAATGTTTTTGGTGACATTCCTCGTTTTGAACACCGGGCGCACGGAGCAGGAGTTGGAAAACAATGTTTTTCAGGCATCCAGTATTGCACAGAAGCACAACTGCAACCTGTGCAGACTGGACTACCAACAGGAGCAGGGATTGATGAGCAGTCTGCCGTTGGCTGACTGCCAGATCGAAATCCAGCGGGGACTGACTACCAGCAGCACGGCAATCTTCATTCCGTTCACCACACAGGAACTGTACCAGTCCGGCAAAGAAAGCCTGTATTACGGCCTGAACGCCCTGTCCAACAACCTTATCATGGTGGACCGCAAAAAGCTGAAAAACCCCAACGGTTTGATCCTCGGCACTCCCGGCTCTGGCAAAAGTTTCTCGGCAAAGCGTGAAATTGCAAACGCCTTTCTGGTGACGGATGATGATATTATCATCAACGACCCCGAAGGCGAAGTGCGACACGAAGTCGCGTAATGTATTGTGTATAAACACTGCTCTATCCATTTGGAGTAAC
>NZ_FMFG01000013.1:0-20786 GCF_900066275.1 uncultured Faecalibacterium sp.
AAAGGTTCCTTACAAGTTTTTCGATATTGTTCAATTTTCAAGGTCCTGTGCGCCTCAGCCTTGCGGCTGAAAGCTTATTTATTTTATCACTTTCGTGATAAGCTGTCAAGCACTTTTTGAATTATTTTTGAGTTTCTTGTCGAAGCTCATCGATTCTTCACGTTAGGACGTTCCTTCTGAAGTGTTTCATTCTGTCGGATGTCCGCCTGACAGTAATGTATTTTAGCACAGCCTTTTGCAAAAAGCAAGCATTTTCTTCATATTTTTCGCAAAAATCCGGCTTTTGGCTTTTTGCCCAGTTTTTTCCTTTTAATCTGGAAAGTATGACATCTAATCTTCTAAAAGTCGGCGGCGCAGCTGCACCAGTATCTTGCGTTCCCGCCGGGAGATCTGCACCTGTGTGGTATGCAGCACCTTTGCAGTTTCACTCTGGGTCTTGTTGCCATAAAACCGCAGGCGGATCAATTGCCTGTCCTGTTCCGGCAAAGCGTGAAGCACCTCTTCCAGACTGATACGTTCTGCCAATGCTTCTTCCGGGGATTCTACTGGAATATCCATCTGCCGGTCCTCTTCTTCATTTTCCGGGGTCAGGCTCATGGCAGGCTGTGCCGCCTGAATGGCAAGTGTGATGTTCTCTGTAGGTTCATTCAATTCTTCCGCCAGCTGAGAAAGGGTCGGCTCCGTACCGCACACTTTCATGTGATGCTCCCGTGCCGCCTGTACGCGCATTCCCAATTCTTTTAAGGAGCGGCTCACCTTGACTGTGCCGCTGTCCCGGAACAGCTTTTTGATCTCGCCTAAAATTACCGGCACTGCATAGGTAGAAAAGCATACGCCGCGGCTCTCATCAAAATTATCGCAGGCTTTTACAAGTCCCATGCATCCGGCACTGTACAGGTCATCGTACTCTATGCCCCGCCCGCGGAAGCGCCCGGCGCAGGCGTGCACCAGCCCCAGATTCTGCTCAATGAATGCGTCCCGCCGGGTCTTATCCGATACCATGCTCCTGCCTGCCTTTCCTGTTATGTATCATTCTCTCTGGGCCAGACGCTTGATGAGCAGCACCTTTGTACCCTTGCCGGGCTTTGAGATGACCTTGACCTTATCCATAAAGCTCTGCATCACCGCAAAGCCCAGCCCGGAGCGTTCCTCCGGGTTTCCGGTGGTGAACAGCGGTTCCATGGCCTGCGGGATATCCGGGATGCCGATGCCCTTATCTGCCACCGTGATGTGCACCTCCCGCCCGGGATAGACTGCAATGCTCATGGTCACCGGCCCGATGTGGTCCGGGTAGGCATGGACGATGCAGTTGGTCACCGCCTCAGACACTGCCGTTTTGATATCGGCCAGCTGCGGCACGGTGGGGTCGTACCGGGCAAGAAAGGCCGCCGCTGCGCCCCGGGCGTAGCTTTCGTTCACACTGAGGGAATCGAACTGGATCTTTGTTGTGTTTTCCGCTTTCATGGTTTATTCCTCCTTCTGTCCTGCATCCGTGCAGGGGATGCGCGCCAGCTGCAGCACCTTTGCCAGCTGGGACGGTGTGTGCTGCACCCGCAGTGCCGTGCCCAGTGTGCGGGCAATGCGCTGCCGCCCCAGGATCAGCCCTACACCGGATGAATCCATAAATCCGACCCCGCCAAAATCCAGGATCATGGTCTGCGGGGCACGGCTGACCAGTGCATCATCCAGCTGGATGCGCAGGCTTTGCGCCGCATCGTGATCGATCTCGCCCGCAAGGTAGGCATAAAGCACATCGCCCGCCGGGCTGAAGCTTACCGTTGCCATGGTTTGTCCATCTCCTTTGCCAAAAATAAAAAGATCCCGTACACATGGTTTCAGTGTACGGGATCTTTCGTTTATTTTTTAGGGAAGCGTGTCGGCTCAGCTATTCACCAGCAGTTCGGCCGCTTCCAGCGCGGCAGCTTCACCGCCGCAGACCAGCAGGCCGCGGCGGGTGTTGGCATGAGCCAACTCCACTGCTTCGGCAATGCTGGTGCACATCTCGGCATCAAAATGATACTTTGCCTTTTCGGTCAAACGGGCCGTCATCTCGTCATCGCCGCCTGCCGGGGTGACAAGATACACCTTATCAAAGGGGTTCTCACTCATGCCGGGCATGGTGGACTTATCCTTTTTCTGCTCTTCAGGAGTCAGGCCGGTCTCCAGTGCGGAGAAGAACGCTTCGGCTCCCTCCTCCTCTGCCAGACCGATGATGGCGCTCATATGGCGCACCTTGGCCATGTTGAGCACACGCAGCAAGGCTGCTGCCTGCTGCGGGGTGCGGCAGGCATCCAGAATGATAAGTGGGCGCTGCGAGATGACCCGGATGCTGCTGCGATTCTCCACCGCAGCCAGACCTTCCAGAATGGCATCGTCGGTAACATCAAAGCCCTTGCGGCACAGCGCCAGCGAAAGCTCCACAGCCATGGCAGCGCTGCCCGCCGCATGACGGCCCAGAAAAGCCAGCGGCACGGTATATCCGCCGTAGTCCACCTTGCTGGCAAACTTTTCTGCCTCCAGAAAGGTGATATCCTCCGGGTCCGGCACCACCAGCTCACAGCCGCACTTGCCTGCGGCCACGATCAGCTCGCTGAGTACAGACTTGGGCTGCTCCGGCGCGGTGACGCAGATGCTTTCCTTGCGCATGACACCTGCTGCCAAAGCCGCAAGGCGCTCCACCGAGCGGCTCACACCGTCCGGGCCGACCGAGGTGACGGCGCACACCGGCATGCCGGGCAGCGCTTCCGCAAGGCCCGCATCCGGCAGTTCCACCACGGCCAGCGTGCAGCCCGCTGCGCCAAAGCAGTTGGCCGCAGCAGCCAGCTCCGCTGCATCCTGCGGCAGGGCTTCTGCTGCGGAAAGGGCATCCGCAGTCAGAGCCAGCAGGCCCTCGTCCACCGGGGCATCATCGATGCAGATGCGCTCCGACAGCGGGCGGCATCCGGCATGGTACAGGCCGGCATGGATCCCCTGTGCGTGCAAGATGGCCGCCAGCAGGCGGGCCGTCACGGTCTTACCTGCCGTGCCTGCCACGCCCACGAACTGCACCTTCTGCACTGGCGCGGTGAACGCGGCGCGCAGCTGTTCGGTGGAGGCAAAACCGTCCGGCAGGGCGGCAAAATACTGATTTGCCTGTTCGATGGTCATTGGTTACTCCTTATTACGATGGTTGAACAACAATCTGCACAGCGCCATGAGCACCAGCGCCGTAAGGATGCCCGCCAGAACACCGGCTGAATCCAGCCACACATCGGTGACCTGACTGCTGCGTCCGGGCGAAAAGATCTGGATGGTCTCATCGGTCAGCGCAGTGAGCACGCCGCCCAGCATGGGCACGCTGATGTGCCAGATATACTGCCGGGTATACACCCGCATACACAGCATGAGCAGAAAGCCCTCCAGCATATACTCGCAGAAGTGTGCCAGCTTGCGCACGATGTGGTCGGTCAGGCGCTGGGCAAGGGCCGGATGGCCCAGACGGCGCAGAGCCGCCTGCAGCAGAGTGAGCACCCGGCTGCTGGACACAGTAGACACCGAGGCGATCTTCATGGAATTGGAAAAGATGAACGCGATGCAGCCGATGAGAGCAAGGGTAAAGATCACCCGCCCTGCGGTCACCCACGGCGAAGTGCGCTGTGTGCTGCTGTTATATTCCCCGCTCAAATCAGCCCAGAGCCTTGATGCTCTGCTCGATGTTGGCCAGCTTATCCTGGCTCTTGGCGTACTTATTGCGGATATCCTCCACCAGTGCCGCCGGGGCGCGCTCCACGAACTTGGGGTTGTTCAACTGGTTCGCGAACATGGCCATTTCCTTTTCGGCCTTGGCCTTTTCCTTGTTCAGGCGGGCCAGTTCCTTGTCGCGGTCGATCAGCTCCATCATGGGGATGAAGCCGCGGGCGGCGTGGGTGGACACCTGCACCATGCCGTCGGTGCTGCCCTCGTACTTCTCGGTAAAGGTCACGTCGGTGGCAAAGGCGAACTTTGCCAGATAGACCTGTGCCTTCTGGAAGGGTGCTGCGTCGGCGGTCTCGATGATCATGCTGGTCTTTTTGGCGGGGTGGACATTCATCTCGGTGCGCATGGTACGCACGGCCTTGATGTAGTCCATGACCTTTTCAAAAGCTTCCTCTTCGTCGGCCCAGTTGTGAGCTTCGTCAAAGGTGGGCCAGCTCTGGGTCATGATGGTCTCGGCAGAGCCGGGCAGAGCCTGATACAGCTCTTCGGTGATGAAGGGCATGAAGGGATGCAGCAGCTTGAGGGCCTTGTCCAGCACATACACCAGCACACGGCGGGCGGTGTCGGCCTGCTCGGCATCGCCGGAGTTCAGGCGGGGCTTTGCGATCTCGATGAACCAGTCACAGTAGACATCCCAGATAAAGCTGTTGATCTTGGCAGCGGCCAGACCCATCTCGTAGTGGTCGAGGTTGTCGGTCATGGCACCGGCCACCTGATTCAGCTTGGTGAGCACCCACTTGTCGCTCATGTCCAGCTTGTCCTCACTGGGCAGGCCCGGGGTAAAGTCCTCGGGCAGGTTCATCAGCACAAAGCGGGTAGCGTTCCACAGCTTATTGGCAAAGTTGCGGGCAGCCTCCACCTTCTTTTCGATATAGCGCATGTCGTTGCCCGGGGTGGAGCCATCCACCAGCATAAAGCGCAGGGCATCTGCACCGTACTGGGCAATGACTTCCAGCGGGTCGATGCCGTTGCCCAGACTCTTGGACATCTTGCGGCCCTGACTGTCGCGCACGATACCGTGGATGCAGACAGTGCTGAAGGGTGCCTTGCCGGTGTAGGCCAGACCGGAGAAGATCATGCGGCTGACCCAGAAGCCGATGATATCGTAGCCGGTAACAAGGGTGTTGGTGGGGTAGAAATACTTGAGGTCTTCGCTCTCTTCATTGGGCCAGCCCAGCGTGCTGAAGGGCCACAGAGCGGAGGAGAACCAGGTATCCAGCGTATCGGGGTCCTGGGTCAGCTTTGCGCTGCCGCACTTGGGGCAGGCGCAGGGAGCGGACTTTGCCACCACGGTCTCGCCGCAGTCGTCGCAGTACCATGCCGGGATCTGATGGCCCCACCACAGCTGACGGCTGATGCACCAGTCGCGGGTGTTCTTCATCCAGTTCATATAGTTCTTGGTGAAGCGCTCGGGCACGAACTTGATCTCGCCCTTTTCCACGCTCTCGATGGCAGGCTTTGCCAGCGGCTCCATCTTGACGAACCACTGCTTGGACACCATGGGCTCGATGGTGGAGTGGCAGCGGTAGCAGGTGCCAACCTCGTGCTTGAGGGGCTCGATCTCCTTCAGGAAGCCGCCTGCTTCCAGATCGGCCAGAATGGCCTTGCGGGCCTCGAGGGTGGTCATGCCGGCGTACTTGCCGCAGTCCAGCACCTCCGGCTCATTGATGGCGTTCTTGCCGGCGGCGAACAGGGCATCGGCAGCAGCCTTGTCGGCAGCACCGGTCATGTGGCCGTCGTAGGTGAACACGCGCACGATGGGCAGGTCGTGGCGCAGGCCCACTTCAAAGTCGTTGGGGTCGTGGGCGGGGGTGATCTTGACCACACCGGTGCCCTTGGTCATGTCGGCGTGCTCGTCGCACACAATGGGGATCTCCTTGTTCAGCAGGGGCAGCACCACATGGCAGCCGTGCAGATGGGCATAGCGGGGGTCATCGCCGTTGATGGCAACAGCGGTATCGCCCAGCATGGTCTCGGGACGGGTAGTAGCCAGCTCCAGCATCTCGCCGGTCTCCTTGACCGGGTACAGCAGGTGCCAGAAGCTGCCATCCTTCTCCTCGTACTCCACCTCGGCATCCGAAATGGAGGTGTTGCAGTGGGGGCACCAGTTGACCATGCGGTTGCCGCGGTAGATCAGGCCCTTGTCGTACAGGCGCACGAACACTTCCTTGACAGCCTCGGAGCAGCCCTCGTCCATAGTAAAGCGCTCACGATCCCAGTCGCAGCTGCTGCCCAGCTTCTTCAGCTGGCTGACGATGCGGTTGCCGTACTTGGTCTTCCATGCCCATGCACGGTCCAGAAAACCATCGCGGCCCACCATCTCCTTGGTCAGGCCCTCGGCACGCATGGCCTCCACCACCTTGGCTTCGGTAGCGATGGATGCATGGTCGGTACCGGGCACCCACAGGGCGGCATAGCCCTGCATCCGCTTGGTGCGGATGAGGATGTCCTGCATGGTGTTATCCACCGCATGGCCCATGTGCAGCTGACCGGTGACGTTCGGGGGCGGCATGACGATGGTGTAGGGTTTCTTGTCGGGGTCTGCCTTCGTGTGGAAGTAGCCGCCGTCCAGCCAGAACTGGTAGATGCGGTCTTCCACCTGGCTGGGATCATACTGTTTTGCAAGTTCTTTCATAGGGTCCTCCCAGTAAAAAATGATGAAGTGGGACGAAAAAAGCCGTCCCACGGAACGTTCCATGGGACGGCTGTAATAACCGCGGTACCACCCAAATTGCGCAGAGCATCCTGCGCCCCTTGATGCCCCGGTAACGTGGGACAGCTCCGAGAGCGGCTTGCTCTTCAGCTCACCGCTCCTGCTCCAAAGTGACAGCACACCGCCGGGCCATACCGGGTTTTCAGCAGCCCCCGGCTCTCTGGATGGCAAAAGCGATGCACACTCTTCTTCAACGCATTTATAAAAAGAATATAGCGTTTTTTGTGCGATTTGTCAATTACTTTTTCTTCAAAAGAATTTATCCCGCTGCATCTTACGGTTTAGGCCTTATTCGTGAAAGCGCGTTTGGAGTGGCCCACAGGCCACGACAAACGCAAATATAAAAAATATTTTTTCCGCTATCAATGGCCAGAGCAAACGCATCGGCCATTTTCAATCCGCGATCCCTTCATCCTTCAGCCTTGCAATGAGCCGCTCCATCAGGGCGATGCGGTTGAAGGGGGTCATCAGGTAAAAGCCGTCTGCATAGGGCGCTGCAGCCTGCGCGGCCTTCACCGAGACTTCCAGCCCCAGCTCTTCGCCCTGCACACGGTCCAGCCCGGCAAAACGCTCGATGATCTCAGCATCCACATGGATGCCGTTGACCTCGTTCTCCATAAAGATGGCGTTGCGCTGGCTCACCACCGGCATGATGCCGGCCAGAATTTTCGCCTTTTCGCCCAGCGTTTCGCGGGTCTTTTTCAGGTTCACCACCGCCTGTGCGGAGAGCACCGGCTGGGTAAGGAAGCCGCTCATGCCATTTTGCAGCTTTTCCTGTGCGCGGCGCAACTCCACATCAAAGTTGCGGGCGTTCAGGTTCAGCGCACCGAACACGGTGAGGGGCGAGGGCATCTCCCGGCCCTCCCCTGCCAGCGAGACGATGTACTGCGCCAGCTTGCGGGAGTTGAACTGGTACACGTTTTTCACCTCGTCCCGCTCCGCGGTGGGGATGGGGTCGCCGGTGATGGCCAGCACCTCCCGCACGCCCTCGGCGTACAGGCCCAGCAGCAGGGCCTTTGTGGCGTTCAGATTGCGGTCGCGGCAGGTCATGTGGGGCAGCACGTTCAGCCCTAGCTCCCGGTGCACCCGGCAGGCCACCAGCGAAGAATCCATCCGTGCCCGGGCAATGGGACAGTCCGCAATGGTCAAAAGGTCTGCACCAGCAGCCTGCAGGCGGCGTGCACCGTCCAGATAGCCGGTCAGGTCGGCATCCTTGGGGCTGTCCAGCTCAATGGCGATCACCTTTTTGCCCGCGTTCAGCTTGCGCAGGAAGGCATCGTCTTTTTCCACCTCCGGCTTTGCGGCAGTGGAGACTGCTGCTGCCGGGGCTGCAGGCAGTGTTTCCGGCAAGGCATCCAGTGCCGCACGCAGGGCCGCAATGTGGGCAGGCGTAGTGCCGCAGCAGCCGCCCAGAATGCGCACACCCTCGGCAGCAAGGCGAGCCAGCTCCCGTGCAAAATATTCCGGCTTGCCCTGATACTGCACCCGGGTGCGTGTGACCACCGGGTAGCCCGCGTTGGGCATCACTGCAAGCGGCAGCTTTGTCTCGCCAAGCTGCTGCACCAGCGCACGCATGGCACCGGGAGCAGAAACGCAGTTCAGGCCCACAGCATCCACTGCACCGCAGGCAGTCATGCTGCGCACAAGCTCTGCGCAGTGACGGCCCTCGCGGGTGTAGCCGTCCGGCAGCACTGCAAAGGACACCAGCACAAAGGCATCCGGCACTGCTTCTTTGATCTGCCGCGCGGCTTCGGCCACACCGGCATCGCTGCTCAGCGTCTCAAACAAAAAGTTCTTTGCACCCAATGCGGCAAACCGCTCGGCAAGGGCCGTATAGATCTGTGCCGCCGGGAGTGCCTCGGTGTCCGGGGCCGGGCCAAGATCGGCAAACACGGCAGCGCTGGTCTTTGCAGCGGCCTGTGCAGCCAGTTTCCAGCCTTCGTCCGCCATGGCCTCCCACATGGGGTTCTGCGCTGCTGCCATGCGCGGCAGGCCGAAGGTGTTGGTCTTGATAGCATCGGCACCCGCTTCCAGATACGCGCGGTGCACGGTCAAAATGCCGTCCGGGTCCAGCAGGTTTGCCTGCTCACATTCCTGCCCGGGCTTTGCCTTATAATATGTACCCATGCCGCCATCGAACAGCAGCGGGCGCTTTTTTAAAATTTCACGCACATCCTTCATGAGGGAGTTCTCCTTTTTCCTACAAAAACGCTTGGCTTTCAGTTTAATGCACAAATGCCGTCCGGTCAAGCGTTTTTTCACGGCGGCGCTTGCAGGAACGCAAAATTTGTGCTATCCTATGCATACTTTATAAAGTGGGGAGGTGTGTGCCATGCGCCATGCCGGAACGCAAACGCTTGAGACCGACCGGCTTTTCCTGCGCCAGCTTCTGCCCGAGGATGCCGAGCAGATGTATACGAACTGGGCATCCGACCCGGAAGTGACCCGCTTTCTGCGGTGGGAGCCGCACAAAAACGCGCTGGAGACCGTAGGTCTGCTGGCGGCATGGGCCACCCTTTACCCGAACCCGGACTACTACCAGTGGGCCATTGTGGAAAAGGCTTCCGGGCAGGTGTTTGGCAGCATCAGCATCTTCAATGCTCTGCTCGGTGACCCGGCACAGAAAGCGCTCTGGCCGCAACAGGACTGCACAGACGGCATCTGGGAAGCAGGCTACTGCATCGGGAAGCACTGGTGGAACCATGGTTTTGCAACCGAAGCTTTAAAAGCAGCAGTAAACTACTGGTTTGAGAATACAGACGGCGGCTGGCTCACCTGCTGCCACGCAAAAGAGAACCCTGCCAGCGGCCGGGTGATGGAAAAAGCAGGCTTTCTCTACCACCACGATGCCATTGATCATAAATTTGACGGCACACCGGTGGAGTGCAGAAGCTATCTGCTGACAAGAGAACGATATAACAGAAAGGACTTACTTTGAGCGAACTTTACGATATTTTGGTAGAAACACCCCCGACGAAGGTCATTCTGCTGGCGCTGGATCAGGGCCTGTGGGACTGCGAGCGCAGCCTTGCAGAGCTTTCCGCCCTGTGCGAAGCAAACCACATGGAAGCCGTGGCACAGGTGACCCAGAAGCGCCAGACCCCGGAGACCGGTATCGTGCTGGGCAGCGGCAAGCTGGAGGAAGCATCCCTTGCCGCCGAAACGCTGGGCGCGGAATGCGCCGTATTTGACGGTGAACTGACCGGCAGCCAGATCCGCAACATCTCCAATGCGCTGGGCGGACTGGAAGTGATCGACCGCACCATGCTGATCCTTGAAATTTTCCGCAGCCGCGCCGTCACCAACGAGGGCAAGCTGCAGACCGAACTGGCCCTTCTGCGCTACCGCCTGCCCCGTCTGCAGGGCATGGGCGAAGCGCTCAGCCGTCAGGGCGGCGGTGGCGGCGGCGGCGGTGGTGCCCGCCGCGGTGCCGGTGAGACCAAGCTGGAACTGGACCGCCGTCATGTGCATGCCCGCATCGATGCGCTGGCTGAAAAGCTGGCCGAAATGGAAAAGCGCCGGGGCGAGAGCCGCAAGGCCCGTGCCAAGACCGGGATGCCGGTGGTCAGCCTTGTAGGCTATACCAACGTGGGCAAATCCAGCCTGATGAATGCTCTGTGCGGCCCCAGCGTAGCGGAAGCGGACATGCTGTTCGCCACACTGGACCCCACCAGCCGCAAGCTGATACTGCCCAGCGGCATGGCGGTGCTGCTGGTGGACACGGTGGGCTTTGTGTCCCGCCTGCCCCACAATCTGGTGGAAGCCTTCAAGTCCACGCTGGAAGAAGCGGCATGGTCGGACGTGATCATCCGTGTGGCAGACGCAGGCGATGAGCAGCGGGAAGAGCAGCTGGCCGTCACGGACGAGGTTCTGGACGGGCTGGACTGTGCGGACATCCCCCGCCTGACCGTCTACAACAAGTGCGATAAGCCGGGTGCCATGAGCTTTGACCCGGACATCCTGCTCACCAGTGCCAAGACCGGCTACGGTCTGGACGCCCTGCTGGCAAAGCTGGACGAGATGCTCAGCGACCGGGTGCACACCTTAAAGGTGCTGCTGCCCTACGATAAACTGGGCCTTGCCGCCCCCATGCGGGAGCGGGGCAGCGTGCAGGTGGAGGAATACCGGGAGGACGGGCTGTATCTGGAGGGCATCGTCAAGACGGAAGACCTGCACTGCTTTGAAGGGTATCTGGTCTGATAGGCGTACACGATCTAAATCGCCTCCGCTGTGCTCCGGCTATCATCAGCGGAATAATATTTTGAGATAGAACAAGCCCGGAAAGTCTGCGGACTTTCCGGGCTTGCATTTTCACGGGCGGGGTCGCAGCCGAAAGCAGCTGCTCTATGGGTCGAGTACATTGTCTGCCACTGCTTTTTTCAAAAAGAAAAAATCCCCAACAAACACAAAAACCCGCCTGGCAGCGGGCTTTTGTGTATAGAGGGGTGGGAAAGTATATAAAGTGGTGAATCTCAAATTCAAAGCGGCAGGCGCTTTCTGTTCTGCGCTGCCTTGCATGATGTATTATACCCCTTTTTATTTTCTTGTCAAACAAAATTTTCCGGTTTTGCTTTAAATTAAGTCTTTACTTTTTCGGTAAAACTTTATATAATTAACGCAAAGCAAAGCAAAAGCAAAATTTTTTGGCTTTTGTATGTTTGCACCAACAATAAAACTTTACTTTCAAAAAATTTTATACAATCCAACATATTTTCAAAAGGAGTATTCCCCATGGATGATCTGGATCGTAAGATTCTCTCCCTGCTGGCAAAGAACGCACGGATGCCGGTCAAGGAGATCGCCGAGCAGGTATCGCTGACCAGTCCTGCTGTTTCCAGCCGCATTCACAAGCTTGAAACGGATGGCATCATCAGCGGCTACACCGTCACCCTGAACCGTCCCGCTGACCGGATGTATGTGGATGCCCTCATCAGCCTTTCGGTAGCACCTTCCAAGCAGGATGCCTTTCTGGAGCTGCTGCAAAGCAGCAAGGAAGTGCTGCAGTGCTACCACGTCACGGGTGCATACACCTTCCTTGTCAAGGTGAGCTGCGGCAGCATGCCCCAGCTGGAACACCTGATCCTGCAGTTCCAGAAGCTGGGCACCACCAGCACCCAGATCATCCTTTCCACGCCGGTGAACCACGGCGAGCTGGATGCCCTTATGCTGTAACGCTGTTCATAAAATAGTTACGTTTGCGGTGCAATTCTGCCGGGGCGTTCTTTCGTATTATGGATAGCAGGCGCAAAACAGCACACAATAGCTTCAAAACCGCTGCGCCCGCTTTCACACGAAGATTTTCACACACGAAAGGATTTCACTTATGAAACGTATCATTGCTTCCCTGCTTGCCGGTCTGTGCCTGCTTGCTCTGGTGGGCTGCTCTGCCGGCAGCAAGGCCGACTCTTCCGCCCCGAAGGACTACTCCCAGATCATCCACGATGCCCGCACCGACGAGGACAACGAATACGATATGATCTTTACCAAAGGTGAGGACGGCAAATTCACCGCCATCGACGGCTACAGCGCCGAGTATGAGGCCGACCAGCTGAATGACGAGCTGAAAGACATCGTGTTCCCCCTGCTGGGCCTTGAGGACGGCAGCTACGAGAGCTTTGCCGCCTCTGTTTCCTCCATGATGGTGCGCAGCTACGCCGTTGCCATCGTAAAGCCAGCCGAGGGCAAGACCGATGCCGTGAAAGCCGCACTGGAAGCCTATGTGCAGAGTGAGCAGCAGTCCATGGAGCACTACCTTGAGGATCAATATCTGGTCGCCAAGGCGGCCACCGTCACCGTAGCTCCCACCGGTGAGGTGGTTCTGGTGTGCGCCGAGGACCACGACACCATTCTTTCCAACATCGAGAAAGCCCTTGCCGCATAATTTTTGCCCTGCCGAAGCCGCATCCTGCCGGGATGCGGTTTCTTTTTGTGTGCAGATATGCTATACTGTTCCCGTGAACTTGCACTGAAATACAGGAGTATTTATGTATAAAGCGACTATCGTGATCCCGAATATCAACGGCAAGGGCTGGCTGAAGGATTCTATCGAGTCGGTCTATGCCCAGACCGAACAGAACTTCCGGCTCATTGTGGTGGACAACGGTTCCACCGACGAAAGCCTTGAGCAGGCCCGCAGCTATTGCAGCCGCGAAAATTTCACCCTCATCGAAAACGGCACCAATACCGGCTTTTCCCATGCAGTGAATCAGGGCATTGCGCTGGCGGACAGTGAATATGTGGTGCTGTTCAACAACGATGCCTTTGCCGAACCCCAGTGGCTGGAAGAGCTGATCCGCACCGCTGAGACCGACCCGAAAATCTTTGCAGTGCAGAGCCTGATGATCCGACACTTCGACCGGGAGCTGGCCGACGATGCCGGCGATTATGTCACCTGGATGGGCTTTGCCTGCAAGACCGGCGATGGCCGCCGCGCCAGCCGCTATACCCGGCAAAAGCGCATCTTCTCGGCCTGCGGCGGTGCGGCGCTCTACCGCAAGAGCATTCTGGACGAGATCGGCAATTTTGACGAGAACTTCTTTGCCTACTTTGAGGATGTGGACCTGAGCTGGCGCGCCAACAATGCAGGCTATAAAAACCTGCTCTGCCCCACCGCCAAGTGCTACCACATCTGCGGTGCCAGCACCGGCGCGGTGAAGTACAACGCCTTCAAAAGCCAGCAGAGCGGCCGCAACAGCATCCTGCTGCCCCTCAAGAACGAACCGCTGCTGATGCTGATTTTAAACTTCATCCCGCTGGCCGTGGGCTACCTGCTCAAGTGCTACAAGTTCCACAAACAGGGCTTTGGCGAGGCATGGGACAAGGGGATGCACGAAGCCTTTGCCCTGCTGAAAAGCGGCAGGCTGGGCAAGCGGCCTTTCCGCCTGAAGGATCTGCCCAACTACATCCTGATGGAGCTGTGGATGATCTGGAACATGGTGCCGTACCTGTGGTACCGACTGGTGATCGTAAAATTTGACCTCAAATAAAAAATACCGGATACGAAGCATCTGCCTTGTATCCGGTATTTTTGTTTTGTATTATGCCGCCGGGCTGGCTGTGCTTTCGTCCGCCTGTGCCTCGGTGCTGTCGGCGGGCTGTTCCTCCGCCTGTGTATCCACGCCCTCGTCTGCAGCGGTGCTGTCTGCCTCAGCCGAAGCAGAATCCGAACCGGCTGCTGCAAGAATGGCATCCTGCACATCGCTTTCTGCCATGGGTTCCGGCACATTCGCGGCCGGTGTGCTTTCCATGCTCTCGGCCTTGGTCTCGCTCTCGGTCAGGCCGGTGAGATACCAGCTGCCGCTCTGGCGCTCGAACAGATAATCCATGTACTTGGTGGGCGTATCCGAAGAAACATTGATGATGCTGTCGTCCGTGCTGGTGGTGGGGATATAGCCCACGGTCACATGCAGCTTGCCGCTGCGCTTGAACAGCTTGGTGACGACAGCGCGGTAGTAGCCCACCGTGCCGGTGACCGGAATCTTATAGCACTGGGTGGCATCGTCAAACTCGATGGTCATATCCTCCATCTCAAAGCTGCGGTGGGTCAGCTTGAAGCCGGGGCCAAGCAGCTTTGCAAGGTAGGCATCCACATCCAGCGAGGGCAGCAGCAGCTGTTCGGTGTCGGGGTCGGTATTGTAGTTGTCAAATCCGCCCTGCGTTTCCTGAATATTATAGATGCAGCCCCACACCGCAGCTTCGCGCAGAGTCAGGTCGTCGATGTTCTCAATGCCGTCAAATGGCATGGGGTCAAACAGCACAAGCCCTTCCAGCTTATCTTCATATTCCTGCTTTTGGGCGGTATCATCGAACAGGTTCGCCACCGCGCCCACACCGGCCCGCAGCACGGTAACAAAGCCCACGATCACCAGAATGGCAACCAGAAGGCCCAGTGCCTGCCGCCCGCGGCGGCGCTGCATCCGGGCATGTTCTTCAGGGGTAATATAATGTTTCATAGTTGTTTTATCTCCCAGGGTTCTCAAATGCTACAGTGTCCAGTATACCACATACCGGCCCATTGTGCAAAACTATGCCCGTGGTTTTTTTGTGAAAAGCGCATTCCTTATTCCCATGTCTTCCACACATCGGGCTGGTAGCCCACGGTGGCCTTGCGGCCATTGCGTACAATGGGCGTTAAAAACAGCTGCTGGTTCTCAAACAGCTTGTCCTCCTTCTGCCAGTCCACCAGTGCGTCCAGAAGTGCAAGGGTCTGCTTGTCCTTCGCATTGGGGTCCACCAGCTTTTCCCAGCCGCCAAGAGCGCGGGCCACGTTCTCGAACTCGCCGCGGCTCATCTCTTTTTCCTTGAGGTCGATCATCTGGAACTTGATGCCGCGCTCCTTGAAATAGCGCTGGGCCTTTTTGGTATCAAAGCACTTGCTTGTGCCAAAGATCTGAATATTCATGGTCTGTACCCTCCTGAATTTTTATTGTACCACATCCTGTGCCCTCTGCATAGGCATAATTCGCAGCCGGATGGGCCATACTGCCCGCAGGGCATTATCAGAAGGAGGTTTTTCTATGAACGCATATGTTGACCCTGATCTGTGCATTGGCTGCACCCAGTGCGCCGGGCTTTGCCCCGCCGTGTTCCAGATGGAAGGCACGCTGGCCGTGGCCCAGCCCGGGCCGATCCCACCGGAGGAGGTGCCGCAGGCTGTGGACGCAGCCAACGCCTGCCCGGTAAGCGCGATCCGCATCGAGGAGTAAGAGGGAAGGCCGTCAACCATGTTGGCGGCTTTCTCTCTTTTTTACGCAAAAATCCCCCGCTGGGCACGGTTTTGTGGTATAATGCAGAATGTGTAATAATGCAATGGAGGAACACGACTATGCGTTTACTGGTCATTGACGGCAACAGCATTGCCAACCGTGCTTTTTTTGGCATCAAGCTGCTGACCACCAAGGACGGACGATACACCAACGCCATCTATGGCTTTCTGAATATCCTGCTCTCCCTGCTTAAGGAGTGCGAACCCGACGAGGTGGCTGTTGCCTTTGACCTGAAGGCTCCCACCTTCCGCCACAAAATGTACGATGGCTACAAGGCCACCCGCCATGGCATGCCCGAAGAGCTGGCCCAGCAGATGCCGGTGCTCAAGGAACTTCTGGCAGACCTCGGCTACCGCACCGTCACCGCCGAAGGCTGGGAAGCGGATGATATCCTTGGCACGCTGGCCGCTGCCTGCGCCGCCCGGAAGGACGACTGCTTCCTTGCTACGGGAGACCGGGACAGCCTGCAGCTGGTCAGTGACACCACCACTGTGCTGCTTGCCGCCACTGTCATGGGACGCAGCAAGACGGTGACGATGGACGTGGACGCCATTCAGGAAAAATACGGCATCCAGCCCAGACAGCTCATTGAGGTGAAGAGCCTGATGGGCGATGCTTCGGATAATATTCCGGGCGTGAAGGGCATTGGTGAAAAGACCGCCCTGACCCTTGTGCAGAACTTTGGCACGCTGGAAGGCGTGTACGAGCACATCGACGATAAGCTCATCAAGCCCAAACAGCGGGAACATTTGCTGGAATGCCGCGAGATGGCCCAGCTGAGCCACACCCTTGGCACCATCCGCACCGATGCCCCCATCGACACGGCCGAGGGCACCTATGCCGTGGGCGAGGGCAACAAAGCCGAGGCCGTGCGCCTTTTGCAGGAATTGGAGATCCACTCTCTGATCCCTCGCTTTGGGCTGGACGGCATTGCACCTGCCGCCCCGGAAGAAGAGGACGGCATCGAGCTGGCTGAAGCAGAGCTGGAAGCTCTGCCGCTGGCCCCTTCCGGCACCTATCTGGTGGCATCGCGCCCGGCCGTGATGGGCAAGCAGGGCACCCGCAACGTGGTGCTGCAGCCGGAGAGCTGGTACGCCGTGCAGGACTGCACCGTTTACCCGCTGGAGGATGCCGACCTTGTGCGCCTGCTGGACAACGCAGACGTAACGCTGGAAGTGTTCAATGCAGCGCCCCTCTATGCCAAGGCCATGGCCGCAGGCGGCTGGGGCAGCAGCATCGTGTGGGATGGCAAGCTTGCCGCCTACCTGCTGGATGCATCCGCTTCCAAGTATCAGATCAGCGAGCTGACCGCCAGCTACCGCGCCGTTGCTGCCTTTACCTGTGCCGATTACCCGGATGCAGGCCGCCTTGCAGACCTGTTCTGCAAGATGAAGGCCGAGATCACCGCCTGCGGTGAGGACAGCCTTTACAACGAGATCGAGTTCCCGCTGGCACAGGTGCTGGCCGATATGACCCGCACCGGTGTGCTGGTGGACAAAGACGGCATCGAGCAGTTCGGCGTAAAGCTGCGCACCGAGCTGGAGCAGGTGCTCACCCGCATCCACATGGAGACCGGCAGCGCCAGCTTCAACCCCAACAGCCCCAAGCAGTTGGGCGAAATGCTGTTTGACACCATGGGCCTGCCCCACGGCAAAAAGACCCAGCGCGGCTGGTCCACGGATGCCGAAACACTGGAAAGCCTGCGGGATTACCCGCTGGTGGAGGACATTCTGCAGTACCGCGCCTACCAGAAGCTGAACTCCACCTACGTGGAGGGCCTTTTGAAGGTGATTGGCGAGGACGGCCGCATCCACTCCACCTTCAACCAGACCGAGGCCCGCACCGGACGGCTCTCGTCCGATAACCCCAACCTGCAAAACATTCCCATCCGCACCGAGCTGGGCAGCCAGCTGCGCGCCTACTTTATTGCAAAGCCGGGCTGTGTGCTGGTGGATGCCGACTACAGCCAGATCGAGCTGCGCATTCTGGCCCACATTACCGGCGATGAGCACATGCAGCAGGCGTTTTTGAACGGCGAGGACATCCACCGCAGCACCGCCGCAAAAATTTACGGCATCCCGCAGGAAGAAGTCACCTCCCGGCTGCGCTCTTCTGCCAAGGCCATCAACTTTGGCATCATGTACGGCAAGGGCGCTTACAGCCTTGCCAAGGACATCGGCGTGACCGTGAAGGAGGCAGATGCCTTCCTCAAGAACTATCTGGCCGCGTTCCCCAAGGTGAGCGGCTACATGGATAAGACCATCGCGGACGCCAAGGCCTGCGGCTATGTTTCCACCCTGTTCGGCCGCCGCCGTGCTTTGCCGGAGCTGGCAAGCAGCAACTTCAATGTGCGTTCCAGCGGCGAACGCATGGCCCGCAACACCCCCATTCAGGGCACTGCGGCCGACGTGATCAAGCTGGCCATGGTGCGGGTATGGAAGCGGCTGCGGAACGAAAAGATGGAAAGCCGCCTGATCCTGACCGTCCACGATGAACTGATCGTGGAGGCACCGCAGGCTGAAGCCGAAAAGGCTGCGCAGATCCTGCGGGAGGAAATGGAAGGCTGCGTGCAGTATGCCGTGCCCCTGAGCACCGATGTGCACGCAGGCAAAAACTGGCTGGAGGCCCACTAAAACATGATTATTTTGGGAATTGAATCCACCTGCGACGAGACCGCCGCAGCTCTGGTGGAGGACGGCCGGCACCTGCTGAGCAACGTCATTTCCACCAGCGTCAAAGAACAGGCTCTTTACGGCGGCGTTGTGCCGGAGATCGCCAGCCGCCGCCACTGCGAATTTATCAGTGCTACGGTCAAAAAAGCCCTGCTGGATGCAGGCAAGACCATCGACGATGTGGATGCCGTGGCCGTCACCTTTGCGCCGGGCCTGATCGGTGCAGTGCTGGTGGGCGTGAATTTTGCCAAGGGTCTGGCCTACTCGGCCAATAAGCCTTTGGTGCCGGTGCACCACCTGCGCGGACACATTGCCGCACTGTACCTCACCCACCCGGAGCTGAAGCCGCCCTTCCTCTGCCTTGTGGCATCCGGCGGCCACAGCCACATTGTGGAGGTGCAGGACTACACCCATTACCACATCCTCGGCCACACGGTGGACGATGCCGCCGGTGAAGCCTTTGACAAAGTGGCCCGCACGCTGGGTCTGCCCTATCCCGGCGGCCCCAGCGTGGCCAATGCCGCCAAGACCGGCAACCCCAAGGCCTACCGCCTGCCGGTGCCCCATGTGGACGGCAAGTACAACGTGAGCTTTTCCGGCCTGAAAACCGCCGTGCTCAATGAGGTGAACAAGGCCCAGATGAAGGGCGAAGAAATCAATGTGCCCGACCTTGCCGCCAGCTTTCAGGACCGCATTGCGGGCATTCTGGCCGAAAAGCTGCTGCTGGCCGCAGCGGACACCGGCGCAAAGCAGGTGTGTCTGGCAGGCGGCGTTGCCGCCAACGGACGGCTGCGCCAGCTGGTGAACGACGGTGCCCAGAAGCTGGGTGCAAAAGTTTATCTGCCGGAGCTGAAATTCTGCGGTGACAACGGCGCTATGATCGCGGCGCAGGGGTATTACCAGTACATTGCAGGCCACACAGCGGGCCTTGAACTGAACGGTCTGCCCACTTTACCCATCGACTACGAATAAGCAGTAAAAAAAGACCTGCCTTTCCGGGATCTCCGGAAGGACAGGTCTTTTTCTTATGCAAAATATTCCTGTGCACGCTTTGCAGCGTTGTTGATGCAGGCCCGCAGCTCGTCCAGCGTATCAAACTTTTTGCTGGGGCTGAGGTAGGCGTGGAACTCCACCACCGGGTCGGTGCCGTAGAGGTCGCCGGAAAAGCCCGGGATAAAGGTCTCACAGGTCACCTTGGTGGCATCATCGTTGACGGTAGGGCGGCTGCCAAGGCCTGTGGCCGAAGGATACCATTTGCCGCCGATAAAGGTGCGGGTGATATAAATGCCGCTGCGGGGCAGCTGAAAGCCCTCGGGATACAGCTGGTTGATGGTGGGCACCCCCAGCGTGTGGCCCAGACCTGCACCGTGCTGCACCTCAAACCGGATGGCGTAGGGCATCCCCAGCATGGCGTTTGCTGCCGGGATGTCGCCGCCTTCCAGCGCGGTGCGGATGCGGGTGGAAGACACCGGCTTTTCCTCAAACTGCGCCATGGGCACCACGATCACCTCCACGCCCAACGGAGCGCAGAGGGTGCGCAGCAGCTCCGGGTTGCCGGCCGCTTTGGCACCAAAGGTAAAGTTTTCGCCGCAGACCAGCGCACGGGCATTGCAGTCCCGCACGATGCCCAGCACGAACTGCTCCGGGGTCAGGCCCTTGATCTCCTCAAAGTCCGGCGTGAGGTAATACTCCACGCCAAGGCTTGCGATCAGAGCATGCTTATCCGCTGTGGAAAGCAGACGCTTGCCCTTCATCTTATTCACCACCGGCAGCTTGAAGGTAAACACCGCCGGGGCGGCATCGTGTTCTTTGGCCCACTGCACGGCGCTTTCGATCACCGCACGGTGGCCGATGTGGATGCCGTCAAAAAAGCCCATTGCCACTGCGGTGCCTTTTTCCGGCTGCGCCAGCGGCAGCGGTGCAAATTGTGAAATGATCTGCATGGGTTTTGTTTCCTTTTTCAATTACGTTCTACGAACAGTTTTTCCACCCGCAGCACACCCTGTACGATATTGGCAAGGCCCAAAAACTGTCCGGCGGCATTGCGCACCCGGTAGCGGCCATCTGCTGCCGGATACCGGCTGGTGGGGCAGCCGTTGTACAAATGCTGTTCCACCCAAGGCTCCACCACCAGCAGCGGCAGGCTTTCAAACACGCTTTCCACCGGCAGCATCAGCGCTTCCAGTGCGTCCATGCCCTGCTCTTTTGCGGCAAGAATTTCCTCCAGCGTGTGGGCATCGGCTTCGGTGTACACGCCCGCTGAGGTGCGGCGCAGTGCGCTCATGGTGCCCTTCTGGCCCATGGCGGCGGCAATGTCTTCCAGCAATGTGCGGATATAGGTGCCCTTGGAGCACGTTACATCCAGCACATACTCATTTTCGGCAGGGCTGCCGCCGTAGGTGATGCTGTAAATTTCAATGGGGCGCGCCTTGCGCTCCACGGTCACGCCCTCACGGGCCAGCTTATACAGCGGCTGACCGTTCAGCTTGATGGCTGAGTACATGGGCGGCACCTGCATCTGCGGGCCGATGAACTGCGGCAGCACGGCCAGCAGTTCCCCTTCGCCCGCCGTGACCGGAGCCGTTTCCAGCACAGTGCCGGTCACATCACCGGTGTCGGTGCGCGCGCCCAGTTTTAAAACCGCACGGTAGCTTTTATCGTGGTTCAGCTGCAGGTCCACTGCCTTGCTGGCACCGCCGCAGAACACCGGCAGCACGCCGGTGGCCATGGGGTCCAGCGTGCCGCTGTGGCCCAGCTTGCGGGTGCCCAGCACGCCGCGCAGCTTTGCCACCACATCAAAGCTGGTCCAGTCCATGGGCTTGTCAACGATCAGGATGCCCTGCATTTATGCTTCCTCCTGCGGTGCGTCCAGCTCGGCTTCCACCTCTGCCAGAATTGCAT
>NZ_FMFG01000013.1:21063-38320 GCF_900066275.1 uncultured Faecalibacterium sp.
GGTAGATGAGCGCGCACCGGCCATCCAGATAGTATTCCAGATGGTTGCGGGCAATGCGCTCGGCCTCCATGCGCTCACGGGGCTTGGTATCGAACAGCAGGGTGTTCAGCTCTTCCACATGACAGCCCGCCTCAATGAGCTTTGCCGCCACGATGTGGGTGTTTGCCGTGGTGGAAGAGAACCGGAAGCAGCCGGTGTCGGTTGCAAGGCCGGTGTAAAGGCAGTCTGCAATGTGCGGCGTAATGGCAACGCCCATGGCGTTGATTACCTCGTACAGCAGCTCTGCCGCCGCTGCAGCGCTGCCATCCAGCAGGGTGAAGTCGGCATAGCCGCTGTTGCCTGCATGGTGGTCGATACACAGGTCCACATGGCGTGAGAACTGCGTCATACCGTTGTTTTCTCCAAACAGCTGCACGCTGGCGACATCCACCGCTACCACCGTCTGCGGCTCAAACTCACCTTTGAACATATGTGCGTTGGTAAACGCATACCGGTTGGGAATGGCATCGGAGCAAAGCACTGCCACATTTTTATCCAGTGCTTTCAGTGCACAATACAGCGCGCTGCCGCAGCCAATGGTATCGCCATCCGGGTTTTTGTGACACAGAATCAAAATGTTGTCCGCCGTCATCAGGCGCTGGGCCATCTGCTGCACATTCAACTGTTCTGTCATTCCATGATCCATCCTTTCCGCAGGCGGAATTATTCTTCGGTCTCCTCCGGTGCGCTGGCTTCGGTGTCAGCGTCGCCGTTCACGTTCAGCGTGCGGAGCAGCTCGTTGATGTGGGCTGCATAGGCGGCACCGTCATCCTCTACGAAGATGAAGCGGGGAGCCTTGCGGATGTGCATTTTCTTGCTCACTTCAGTGCGCACATGGCCTGCCGCGCGGTTCAGTGCCTCGATGGCGGGCTTTGGGCCGTCCTCGCGGCCCATCACGCTCACATACACCTTGGCCACATCCAGATCAGGGGTCACATCCAGACGGGTGACGGTGAGCAGGCCGCCCTCCAGACGCGGGTCCTTCAGCCTGCCGATGATGGCAATGATCTCGCGCTTCATATCCTGCGCCAGACGGCCCATATTCTTCTGAGACATAGTATTTCTCCCTATAAAAGAAAACCCTCTCAGCCTCGCTTCGCTCGGCAGCTCTCCCGAGGGACGAGCTTTTTGCGTGGATACGGCAAACGTTCCGTTTCTCTGCAAACCTCCCACCTCGGGGGAGGTGGCATTGCGCCAGCAATGACGGAGAGGGTTATTTCAGATCTTAATCGCGGTACTCTTCCATCTTGAAGGCTTCGTACACGTCGCCTTCCTTGACGTCGGCAAACTTTGCCAGAGTAACGCCGCATTCGTAGCCCTCGGCCACTTCCTTGACGTCGTCCTTGAAGCGCTTCAGGGATGCGATCTCGTCCTCGGTGATCACGATGCCGTCACGCACCACGCGCACCTTGCTGTCGCGGGTGATCTTGCCGCTGGTCACACGGCAGCCTGCAACGGTGCCCACATTGGAGATCCTGTACACCTGACGCACCTGCAGCTCACCCAGAGACACCTCGCGGAACTTGGGAGCCAGCATGCCCTTCATAGCGTCGGTGACATCGTTGATGGCATCATAGATGACGCGGTACATACGCATTTCCACCTTGGTGGCAGCAGCTTCTTCCTTGGCCACATTGTCCGGGCGGACGTTGAAGCCGATGATGATGGCGTTGGAGGCATCGGCCAGATCCACGTCGGACTTGCTGATAGCGCCGACACCGGCGTGGATGACCCGCACACGCACCTCGTCGTTGGAGATCTTCTCCAGACTCTGCTTGACGGCCTCGGCAGAGCCCTGCACATCGGCCTTGACCACGATGGCCAGTTCCTTCATGTCGTTCTGTGCCATCTGGCTGAACAGGTTATCCAGAGTGACCTTCTGGAAGGAGGAGAACTGCTTTTCCTTGGCGGCAGCAACGCGCTGTTCGGCCAGCTCACGGGCCAGACGCTCGTCCTCAACAGCCTCGAACAGGTCGCCTGCTTCCGGCACTGCGGTCAGGCCGGTGATCTCCACAGGGGTAGAGGGGCCGGCATCGCTCAGCAGCTGGCCCTTGTCGTTGCGCATGGTACGCACGCGGCCCACAGCGGTACCGGCAATGATGACGTCGCCGGAGTGCAGGGTGCCGTTCTGCACCAGAATGGTGGCAATGGGGCCCTGGCCCTTGTCCAGACGGGCCTCGACGACCGCACCCTTGGCGCGGCGGTTGGGGTTTGCCTTCAGCTCCATGACCTCAGCTTCCAGAGCGATGCGCTCCAGCAGGTCGTTGATGCCCATGCCGGTCAGGGCAGACACCGGGATGCAGGCCACATCGCCGCCCCAGTCCTCGGTGATGATGCCGTACTTGGTCAGGCCTTCCATCACGCGCTCGGGGTTTGCGGTGGGCTTATCCATCTTGTTCATTGCCACGATAATCTTGACATTTGCAGCCTTGGCGTGGTTGATGGACTCGATGGTCTGGGGCATGATGCCGTCGTCGGCAGCAACCACCAGAACGGCGATATCGGTCATGTTGGCACCGCGGGCACGCATGGAGGTGAATGCCTCATGGCCCGGGGTATCCAGGAAGGTGATGAGGCTGTCGTTGACCTTGACCTGATATGCACCGATGGCCTGCGTGATGCCGCCGGCCTCGCCTGCGGTAACGTTGGTCTTGCGGATGGCGTCCAGAATACTGGTCTTGCCGTGGTCAACATGGCCCATGACGCAGACCACCGGGGGACGCTCCACCAGGTCCTCCTGCGAATCCTCTTCCTGCGTGAACAGGCGCTCTTCGATGGTCACATGCACCTCGTGCTCGACCTTTGCGTGGAACTCCTCTGCCAACAGAGAAGCGGTATCAAAATCGATCACATCGTTGATGGCGTGCATCTCACCCATCTGCATGAACTTGGCAATGACCTTGCCGGCCTGCTGCTTCAGGCGGGCAGCCAGCTCGCCCACGGTGATCTCGTCGGGGATCATCACCTTCAGCTGTGCGCTGCGGGCCTTTTCCAGCTGGATGCGCTGCAGACGCTCGAACTCGGTCTCGCGCTTGCCCTTCTGGAACTGCTGGCGCTGGCGCTGACCGCGCTGGGTGAACTTTTGCTTGTTGCCCTGCGGGGTGGGCTTGCGGCGGTTCTCGGTGTTCTTGGTGGAAGCCAGATCATCGTAACGGGCATCGAAGCGGTCCACGTTCATATCCACAGTGCGGGTATCCACGGTGACCTGATTGTCCTCGCGGCGCACGGACACAGCCTGTGCCGGAGCAGCGGATGCCTTGGCACCGGTCTCACGAGCCAGTTCGCTGAGAGAAACGGTCTTTTCCTCGCGCTTCTTGTGCTGCTCGTTCTTCTTTTCGTTATGCTTATTGCCGTTCTTATCCTGCTGGGCAGGCTCTGCCTTTTTGGCGGCAGACTGCTCCGGCTTCTTTTCTGCCTTGGGAGCTTCGGGCTTTTTCTCGGCCTTCTTCTCAGTGGGCTTCGGCTCTTCCTTTGCGGCCTTGGCGCTGTTCAGGAATTCGTCCAGATTTGCCACGCTGTTATCCTTGCTGAACTTTTCCAGCAGGTAGTTCAGCTCGTTCTCTTCCAGATTGGAGCTGTTCTTCTTGCCGGTGCTGCCCATGGCGTTCAGCTCATCCAGGACCTTCTTGGCGGAAAGGTTCAGGTCCTTTGCAAAATCACTCACTTTATATTTTACGATCATTCGGTCATATCCTCCTCATTTTTGATTGCTCCGCAGTCCGACAGGCGGTCAAAGCAGAGCTTTGCGAGGTTGCGGTCAGTCACCGCGTAAACAGCCACAGGCTTGCGGCTGATATCGGCCAGTTTATCCTGCGTAAGCGGCATGGTGATCACATCCACCAGATCGCCCACAGAATAGTCGAGGCGCTGCACGGTCTTGGCGCTGGCATCGCTTGCCACCATCACCAGCCATGCCTTGCTCTTGACGCAGGCATCTTCCACGGCATCAAAGCCCATGGTCAGTGCGCCCGCCTTGCGGCACAGGCTCAGCGCCTGAAACAGCGCTTCCTCCGGCGGCAGCTTGGGCTTTGCGGGGGTGTTATTCTTCTTTGCCATTTGCTGCTGCCTCCTTTGCGGCTTCGGCCAGCTGTGCGGCCAGAGCCTCGTAAACTTCGGCGGGAACCGGCTGCTCAAAGCAGCGCTCCAGCGCCTTTTTCTTTTTTGCCTTGGTCAGGCAGTCGGGGTTCGGGCAGAGATACGCGCCGCGGCCCGGCTTTTTGCCGACCAGATCAATGCTGATCTCTCCGCTGGGTGCACGCACCACACGCACCAGCTCCTTTTTGGGGCGGCTGGTCATGCAGCCGATGCACTGGCGGGAAGGGATCTTTTTCTGTGCCATCCGGTTTCCCTCCTTTGGCCATCTGCACCGGAATTACTCGGTGTCGGTCTCGGCTTCCTTCTTGGGCTCTTCCTCGCCATAATAGCCGCTCTCGGGGCGGATATCAATGTTGTAGCCGGTCAGGCGTGCGCACAGGCGTGCGTTCTGGCCCTTGTTGCCAATGGCAAGGCTCAGCTGCTGGTCGGGCACGGTCACACGGCAGGAACGGGTCTCGCCGGGCAGCAGTTCCACCTTGACCACCTTGGCCGGGCTGAGTGCTGCGGAGATGAACTCGGAGATATCCTCGCTCCACTTCACAATGTCGATCTTTTCGCCGCCCAGCTTTTCCACAACAGCAGCTACACGGGCACCGTGCTCGCCGATGCAGGCGGAAACAGGGTTCACGTTGGGGTCCTTGCTCCAAACAGCCATCTTGGTGCGTGCACCGGCCTCGCGGCTGATGGCCTTGACCTCCACAGTACCGTCAAAAATTTCGGGCACTTCCAGCTCAAACAGGCGCTTGACAAGGCCGGGATGGGTGCGGCTGATCATAACGCGGGGGCCGCGCTCAGTGCTGACCACGTCCACAACGTAGACCTGCAGGGTCTGGCCCTCGGTGTACACCTCGCCGGGCACCTGCTCGTTGTGGGGCAGGATAGCCTCGCCGCCCTTGCCCAGATCCAGAGCAACGATGCCCTTCTCCGGGTCCACGCGGGTAACGGTGGCCTGCACGATGTCGTGTGCACGGGACTGGATCTCGCTCAGCTGCTGGCTGCGCTCAGCCTCGCGGATGCCCTGACGGATCACGTGCTTTGCGGTCTGGGCTGCAATGCGGCCGAAGTCCTTGGTCTTGAGGGGGGTCACGATGCGGTCGCCCACTTCGTAGCTCTTGCGGATCTTCTGTGCCTCGGTAATGCCGATCTCAGAGTGCTCGTCGTACCAGTCCTCGTCGGCCACAACGTCCTGGATCAGGGCCACATCAAAGCGGCCTGCGGCGGGGTCGATATCCACCTTCACGTGGTCCTCTTCCACCTCATAGTTCTTCTTGACGGCAATGATGATCGCAGCCTTGATCTTTTCGATCAGGTATTCTGCGGTGATGCCGCGCTCGTGCTCCAGCATGGAGAGAGCTTCAAAAAATTCATTGTTCGCTGCTGCCATTTTTCGGGTTCCTCCTGTAATTTACTCTCTATCTATGTTAGTCAAACAGGTCTTCATCGTCGCACAGGTTCACGCTGGATGCGGCGTTCACCTCAAAGGTGACAGCGCCCGCATCGGTGTTCACCGTAACGGTGCTGCCCTCGCGGCCTGTCAGAATACCGGAAAACTCACGCACGCCGTCTGCATTCGGGCGGATGAGCTTTACCCGGATCTTCTGGCCCTTGAGGGCTTCATAGTGCTCCGGGCGGGTCAGCTTACGGCCAAGGCCGGGGCTGCCCACTTCCAGATAATAGCTCTGGTCGATGGGGTCTGCCTCGTCAAGGATGGGATCCAGCGCATGGGAAACATCCGCGCAGGTGTCGGTATCCATGGTGCCGTCCTTGTCGATGAGCACGCGAAGATACCAGTCTGGACCTTCCTTTTCAAAAACCACATCCCACAGGCGCAGGCCCATGCCCTCCACGGTGGGGCGGACAAGCGCTTCGACTCTCTGGGCGGTGTTGCCGCCAGACTGCTTCGCCATAAAAAACCTCCAAACAAACAAGAAACGCGGACCTTGCGGCCCACGTTTCAGGTTAAACTATATCGTACTACTAGAATATACCATACATCCCGCGATTATGCAAGCATTTTCGCAGATTTTTTTCGCCGCAGGGTCTTTTACAGCACCCACACGCCGTCCCGGAACAGCTCCACGGTGCGGCCATCGCGGCATTTGCCGGTGATATGGCTGTCCTCTGCACCGATCATCACATCCTCATGCAGGCGGGACTGGTTCATGCCGCGGGCCAGCAGCTCTTCCTTCGTCAGCGCCGTGCCGCCCTTCGTGGTGCCGGGGTAGCTGGCACCAAAAGCGATGTGGCAGGCGGCATTTTCGTCAAACAACGTGCTGTAGAACAGCTTGCCGCTGCGGTTGATGGGGCTGCTTGCCGGCACCAGTGCCACTTCGCCAATGCTGCGGGAGCCTTCGTCGCCGTCCAGCAGACGGCCCAGCAGCACCTGTCCCTGCTCGGCGTGGTAGTCCACAACCCGGCCCTTCTCAAAGGTGACACGGAAGTTCTTGATGAGCTGGCCGTTGAACACATAGGGCTTTGTGCCGTAGACAACGCCCTCTACCCTGTCCTTGTGGGGCGCAGTGAACACTTCCTCCGTGGGGATGTTGGGCAGGAACACCACGCCCTTTTCGCTCTTGCTGGCGGCGCTTTCCCACACAGCCTGATCCGCAAGACCCACGGTCAGGTCCGTGCCATTGCTGCTCTCAAAATGCACGCTTTCCAAGTCCAGCGCGTTCATTTTATCCCGCAGAGTGCTGAGCCGCTCCATATGGGCCTGCCACTCGTTCACCGGGTCGCCACCGGTGACCCGGCACACGTCAAAGATCAGCTTCCACAAAGCCTCCATTGCGGCATCCGCGTCCAGCTCCGGGAAGACCTTCTTTGCCCACGGCACACTGGGCAGGGCCGCAATGGACCACTGCACCCGGTCGTTCATGGTGTACTCCTGCCACTCCTCCATAAAGGCGCGGCGGGCGGCATTCACCCGGCTGATCTTATTGCCGTCAATGCCCGCATACAGCTCCGGGTCGTCCGCAATGAGATGCAGTACACACACGCCGCCCTCGCTTTCAGCATAGTCAAGATAGCGGCGCAGCTGCCATGGCTTGAGGTCGGTCAGGGCCTCCTCGCTGCCCAGCTCCATGCGGGCACGGGCCACAGCGTCATCGCTCCAGTTCACCTGCACATCCCGGGCACCGGCTTCGTAGGCACTGCGCACGCACAGCCGCGCCAGCGGCGCGCCCTCCAGCGGGCAGTTGATGATGAGGGTCTGTCCGGGCTGTGGGTTCACCCCCACCCGGACGATGAAATCGGCATATTTTTTCAGCAGTTCGTCAAAGTTTTCCACGGTAGAACCTCCTGCGGTGTAAAAATCATGTTTTTCTGTTTTTCAGTATACCCGGTACAAGCCGTTCTGTCCAGTAAAAAGAAAACAGACACCTCCCGCTGTTGAAAAAGCAGGAAACGTCTGTTATACTGTCTTTTGAAAGTGCTGTCTACATACGGCAGGCGGTCTATGCCTTTTCGGCCCTGCGTCGGGAAGACGAACATTTTTGTCGTACCCCAGACGCTTTGCAGCGAAGGGGGTGATGCTTCATGACGCTTTTAGAAACTCTGGCTCTGCTCACATTGCTTGCAACCGTGAGCTTTGGCATTTTCGATATCGCGTGGAAGATCTTCAACAACAAAAAATGACCGCCCTCAGCGTCCAAACCTGAGCGGTCATCTTTTGATTATCGCGCCGGAAAGGTACTGACCGTTTGCCAGACAGCACTTTCTTTATTTGTATTATAGCACAGCCCCGCCGAAATTGCAACGGCGGGGCTGTTTTTATCGCCTGAAAGCGAAATTTTCTCAGAACTCGATCTTGCTCTCGATATAAGCTTTCAGCTCGGAGATGGGCATACGAACCTGCTCCATGGTATCGCGGTCACGGACGGTGACGCAGTTGTCGGCGGCAATGCCCTTGGCCTCGTCGCCCACGGTGTCAAAGTCCACGGTGATGCAGTACGGGGTGCCGATCTCGTCCTCGCGGCGGTAACGCTTGCCGATGGAACCGGTATCGTCGTAATCCACCATGAAGTACTTGCTCAGCTCGTTGCGGATCTCCATGGCCTTCTCGCCCAGCTTCTTGCTCAAGGGCAGCACAGCGCACTTGTAGGGAGCCAGAGCCGGATGCAGATGCAGCACGGTGCGGATATCCTCCTTGCCCTTGCTGTCGGTCAGGTGCTCCTCGTCGTATGCTTCGCACAGGAAAGCCAGAGCCACACGGTCACAGCCCAGAGACGGCTCAATGACGTAGGGGATGTAGTGCTCGTTGGTCTCGCTGTCGAAGTACTCCAGGCTCTTGCCGGAAGCTTCCTGATGGCGGGTCAGGTCGTAGTTGGTACGATCCGCGATGCCCCACAGCTCACCCCAGTCGGTGAACGGGAAGGCGTACTCGATATCGGTGGTAGCGCGGCTGTAGAAGGCCAGCTCTGCAGGCTCGTGGTCACGCAGGCGCAGGTGCTCCTTCTTGATGCCAAGGCTCAGCAGCCAGTTCTCGCAATAGTCCTTCCAGTAAGCGAACCATTCCAGATCGGTGCCGGGCTTGCAGAAGAACTCGCACTCCATCTGCTCGAACTCACGGGTGCGGAAGGTGAAGTTGCCCGGGGTGATCTCGTTGCGGAAAGCCTTGCCTACCTGGCACACGCCGAAGGGCAGCTTGCGGCGGGTGGTGCGCTGGATGTTGGCAAAGTTGACAAAGATGCCCTGTGCGGTCTCAGGACGCAGATAGCAGGTGGAAGAGCTATCCTCAGTAACGCCGATGGCAGTCTTGAACATCAGGTTGAACTTGCGGATGGGGGTAAAATCGTGCTTGCCGCACACCGGGCACACGATGTCCTCATGCTCTGCGATGAAAGCATCCATTTCGTCAAAGCTCATGGCATCCACGTTCACCTCGGGGTGCTCCTCGCCGATCAGCTTGTCGGCGCGGTGGCGTGCCTTGCAGGCGCGGCAGTCCAGCAGGGGGTCCGAGAAGCTGGAGACGTGGCCGGTGGTCACCCAGGTCTGAGGGTTCATGATGATGGCTGCATCCAGACCCACATTATAGGGGCTCTCCTGCACGAATTTCTTCAGCCATGCCTTTTTGACATTGTTCTTGAACTCGACGCCCAGCGGGCCGTAGTCCCAGCTGTTGGCCAGACCGCCGTAGATCTCGGAACCGGGGAACACATAACCACGGTTCTTGCAGAGATTGACGATCATATCAAGGGTCTTTTCGCTCTGTTCCATTGTAGTACATCCTTTCCGTCCGCGGCTGGTTTGCCGTGTCGTTGTTGTATCGTTCCGGCAGCTTTCCCCACTGCCGGGCGTGCTTTTCAAAGGGAAAGCACAGTATCTTTACTGTACCATGTTTTGCGCCGCTTGTAAAGCCGAAAACCGGCCTGCTTTGGGGAACAGACCGGTTTTTGCACTTATTTATGGTATTTCATTCCTGCATTGATGGTGCAGGCACGGTAGATCTGTTCCGTGAGCACAAGGCGGGCCAGCTGGTGGGGCATGGTGATGCGTCCCATGCTGAACTTGAGTGCAGCGGCCTTTTTCACCTCATCGGACAGGCCGTGGGACGAGCCGATCACAAAGGCCACGTCTCCTGCCCCACTGTTTGCGCGGTCGGCAAGGAACTGCGCCAGCTCGTCGGAGGAGATTTGCCTGCCCTCAATGCACATAGCCACGATGGCAGCGCCCTTGCGCACGTTGGACAGGATGGCCTTGCCCTCCTTGTCCAGTGCCTTTTTTACCACGGCATCCGAGGCGTTTTTCTCCTCGATCTTTTCCTCCGGCAGCTCGATGATGCGGAAGGACGCGAAGGCGGCAAGGCGCTTCTGGTACTCGGCCACGCCCTCGGCGAAATATTTTGCATTCAGCTTGCCCACACAGATCAGGTCGATGTTTTGCATTGCAGTTTCCTCTTCTATATAGAAACGATTTAAAATTGTCTCCGCTTCGCTCTGACAATAACAGCGGAATTTCCATTTTTATTTTCGTGTTTGTCGCGGCCTGCGGGCCGCTCCAAACACATTTTCACGGGTGGGGTCGCTGCCGGAAAATGCATTTTCCGCTGCGCGACGGCTGCAAGCCGACAGCAGCAAGATGCCGTTTGCCGTTGCAGCCTTTCTTGTGAAAAGGCAAATTGGAAAAATCCGCAGATTTTTCCAATTTGCAATCCTTAAAATCACCTTCCGCTAAGAATGGCAGAGCGAAGCGGAGCCATTTCTCAATAAAAAGCGTTTTACAGCAGACTCATCTGCTCGCCCTCGTCCTCGGCGCGGAGCAGCGCACCGGTAGCGGGCAGGCTGCGCACACGGTAGCGGTGGGGGTTCGCCAGTTCCAGCGTGTCCGCCGGCACCACCGAAGCGATGGTCTGGTTCTTTTTCAGGGTGACCACCGCCACGCCCTGACTGTCGCGAGTGGCCTTGGCCGCGATCTGCGCCGTGCCAACCAGCAGCATCCGGCTGGCGCTGGTGCGGATGGCAAGCTCCGTTTCCTCCGGCAGGAAGAAGAGCTTTGCCAGCGGTTCCTTGTCGCAGTAGGCCTTGAGCAGCTTACGGCGGTTCTGCTTGGTGGCATAGGAGCTGAGCGGAATTTTCGCGCACTTGCCGCTGGCAAAGAAGAACAGCATATAGCCGCTGTAGTCGCTGGTGATCACCATGGAGAGCACGTTCTCGCCCTCGTCCATGCCCAGACGGCCCGGGATGAAAATGCCCATCTGAGCCACCTTGCCGTCCTCCAGCTCAGCCAGACGCACCTTGTACACCTGCTGGCGGTCGGTAAAGAACAGCGCTTCCACGTTGTTGCGGGTCTCGATCTGCTGCACGATCTCGTCGCCTTCCTTCAGCTTATGGGCACCGGCGGTGCGCAGACCCTGCGGCGGGATCTTTTTGAAGTAGCCCTCGCGGGTAAAGAACACCGTCACGGGGTAATCCGGCGCTTCTTCCTCCTCGGAGCCGTTCTCATCCTCAGGCAGATCGTACAGGATCTCGCTGCGGCGGGGCTGGCCGTACTTCTTGGCAACATCGTTCAGCTCATTGATGATGATGCGGCGGATGCGGGCGGGCTTTGCAAGGATATCGTTCAGGTCGGCAATGTCCTTCTCCAGCTGTTCGATCTCGCTGGTGCGCTTGAGGATATATTCCCGGTTCAAATGACGCAGCTTGATCTCGGCCACATAGTCGGCCTGCACTTCATCGATGCCAAAACCGATCATCAGGTTGGGCACCACTTCGGTCTCTTCCTCGGTGGTGCGGATAATTTTGATTGCCTTGTCAATGTCCAGCAGGATGGCAGCAAGACCCTTGAGCAGGTGCAGGCGCTTTTCCTTGCCGTGCAGGTCGTAGTAGGTGCGGCGGCGCACGCACTCCACGCGGAAGGCCGTCCACTCCTTGAGAATTTCGCGCACGCCCATCACGCGGGGCTGGCCGGACACCAGAATATTGAAGTTAGCGCTGAAGCTGTCTTCCAGAGGGGTAGCCTTAAACAGCTTTGCCATCAGCTTGTCGGCATCCACGCCGCGCTTGAGGTCCAGTGTCAGCTTCAGACCGTTCAGGTCGGTCTCGTCACGCATGTCGCTGATCTCCTTGACCTTGCCGGCCTTGACCAACTCTGCGATCTTGTCCATGATGGCCTCCACCGTGGTGGTTGGCGGGATCTGGGTGACCTCAATCATGTTTTCGCCCGGCACCACATTGTAGCGGGCGCGTACCTTCACGCTGCCGCGGCCGTTCTCGTAAATTTCACGCATCTGCGCTTCATCGTACAAAATCTGACCGCCGCCCACGAAGTCCGGGGCGGGCATGGTGGTGGAGATGTCGTGGTGCTCGTCCTTCATCAGGGCCACGGTGGTGGCGCACAGCTCTGCCAGATTGAACGAGCAGATGTTGCAGGCCATGCCCACCGCGATGCCCAGCGTGTTGTTGGCCAGAATGGTGGGGAAGGTGACCGGCAGCAGGGTAGGCTCGGTGGTGGTGCTGTCGTAGTTGGGCACAAAGTCCACGGTCTCCTTGTCGATATCCCGGAACAGCTCCTCGCACACACCCTCGAGCTTCGCCTCCGTGTAACGGGCAGCAGCGCAGGACATATCGCGGCTGTAGGCCTTGCCAAAGTTGCCCTTGCTGTCCACAAAGGGCACCAGCAGGCTCTCGTTGCCGCGGCCCATGCGCACCATGGTGTCGTAGATGGCGGCATCGCCGTGGGGGTTCAGGTGCATGGTGCTGCCCACGATGTTGGCAGACTTGGTGCGTGCGCCCTTGAGCAGGCCCATCTCGTACATGGTGTACAGCAGCTTGCGGTGCGCCGGTTTGAAGCCGTCGATCTCTGGCAGCGCGCGGCTGACGATGACGCTCATGGCGTAGGGCATATAGTTGGTTTCCAGCGTGCGGGTGATGGGGTCCTCCAGCACACTGCCGGCATTTAAAATTTCAACGCCGTCGCCCAGCTGCGGGCGCACCGGCTTGAGTGTTTTCTTGGTCGATTTTCTAGGCATCTTCTAACCTCTTGACGATTTTAAATGGGCGCCGCTCTCGCTCTGCCCATATTCAGCGGAAAATATTTTTTATTTTTGCAGTTCAGGATGGCCAGCGGGCCATCCTGAGCTGCTCTTTCACAGATGGAGCCGTTCCGGTTTTCTGCATTTTTCCCTTAAAATGCCGTGACCCGTTGGGGCCTTCTTCGTGAAAACGTGATTTGGAGCAGCCCGCAGGCTGCGACAAATCACCAAATTAAAATAACGTTACCTCTGTCATTGCCAGAGCGCAAGCGGAGGCAATTTAAAATCATCAGCTCACATCCAGATCGTCCAGATATTCTGCGCCGTGCTGCGCAATGTGTTCCTTGCGGCCTGCAAGGTTATCACCCAGCAGGATATCGAACACCTGCGCGGTCTGCACCACATCGGTGGGCATCACCTTGATCAGACGGCGGCTCTCCGGGTTCATGGTGGTCAGCCACATCATCTCGGGGTCATTCTCGCCCAGACCTTTGGAGCGCTGGATGGTATATTTTTTCTCTCCGATCTCTTCCAGAAAAGCGGCCTTTTCCGGTTCGGTGTAGGCAAAATAAGTGCGGTCTTTCGTTGTAATTTCATACAACGGCGACTCTGCGATATACACATAGCCCTTCTCGATCAGGGTCGGGGTCAGGCGGTAGAGCATGGTGAGCACCAGCGTGCGGATCTGGTAGCCGTCCACATCGGCATCGGTACAAATGACGATTTTATTGAACCGCAGATTATCGAGATTGAAGGTGGCCAGCTCCTTGTTGTGTTTGCCGCCCAGTTCCACGCCGCAGCCCATCACCTTGATGAGATCCACGATGACATCCGATTTAAAGATGCGGGCATAGTCGGCCTTCAGGCAGTTCAAAATTTTGCCGCGGATGGGCATGATGGCCTGATATTCACTGTCGCGGCTGGACTTGACCGCACCCATAGCGGAATCGCCCTCCACGATATACAGCTCGCGGCGAGATGCATCCTTGGTGCGGCAGTCCACGAATTTCTGCACCCGGTTGGCAAGGTCGATCTGGGTGGACAGCGTTTTTTTGATGCTCTGGCGCGTTTTTTCCGCATGCTCACGGCTCTGCTTGTTCACCAGCACCTGCTGGCAGATCTTCTGGGCCTCGTCCGGCTTTTCCAGAAAATACACTTCCAGATAATGCTTGAGGAAGTCGGTCATAGCCTGCGAGACGAATTTGTTGGTGATGGCCTTTTTGGTCTGGTTCTCGTAGCTGGTGCGGGTGGAAAAACTGGACGAGACATACACCAAGCAGTCCTGCACATCCTGAAAGCTAATGGCGCTCTCACCTTTTTTATAGAGGTTCTTTTCCTTCAGGTACTTGTTGATCTGATAGACAAAGGCGGTGCGCACCGCGTGCTCCGGGCTGCCGCCGTGCTCCAGCCAGGAAGAGTTGTGGTAATATTCCAGCATCTGCACCTTATTGGAGAAGCAGAACGCCGCGCTCATGCGCACCTTGTAATCCGGCTGGTCCTCGCGGTCCCGGCCGGATGCCTCACTCTCACAGCTGAACACCGGGGTCAGGGTATCCTCCCCTGCCACCTCGGCCACATAGTCCGCGATGCCGTGCTCATAGCACCAGCTCTCGTACCACGCCTTGCCAGTGGCAGGGTCTTTCTCTTTTTCATCGGTGAAGTTCAGGGTCAGGCCTGCGTTGACCACCGCTTGACGGCGCAGGGTATCCTTATAGTAGCTGCCGGGCACATCGATGTCGGTGAACACCTCGTCGTCCGGCTTCCAGTGAATGATGCTGCCGGTGCGGCGGCCCTTGTAGGCTTCCTTCTGCAGGCCGCCCACATTCTCGCCCTTTTTAAAATCAAGGTGATAGTGGTATCCGTCACGGTAGATATCGGCGGTCATCCATGCAGAAGCATACTGGGTAGCGCACAGGCCCAGACCGTTCAAGCCAAGGCTGAACTCGTAGTTATCCTCACCCTCGCCATACTTGCCGCCTGCATACATCTCGCAGAACAACAGCTCCCAATTGTAGCGCCCCTCGCCGTTGTTCCAGTCCACGGGCATACCGCGGCCAAAGTCCTCAACGATGACGCTGCCATCCTTACAGCGGGTCACGTTGATGGTATCGCCGTGGCCGTCGCGGGCTTCGTCGATGGAGTTGGAGACGATCTCAAAGATGGAGTGGGCGCAGCCCTCCACGCCGTCTGAGCCAAAGATAACGGCCGGGCGCTTACGCACACGGTCGGCACCCTTCAAAGAAGTAATGCTCTCGTTGCCATATTCCTGTTTTTTTGCCATGCTGCTCCTCCCGGCCCGGCCTTTCTTGCAAAAAGCGGGCCGTCTGTAGTCAAATCATAAAACGCCTCTGCCCTTTTCTTACTATAATATAGGTATACACAGAGAAAAAGGGCAAAAGCGCCTGAATTATTTCATTTTCATTAAACCATAGGTTGTTGAATTTGTCAATTTCTGTTTGGCACGCCCGCACACAGCACGTCCTGTGCCGGATGTGCCGAAAGCAGGTTGAAAAAAGTCATTCTTATTTTACGCGCTGGAGCGACCAAAATCAAGAAAGTTTCAATTTTCTGAAAAAAATTTGGATTTACCCCTTTACAAAATCGAAATTTCAGGTATAATAATCATCGTCCGGTGCGCCTCTGTAGCTCAGTCGGTAGAGCAGGGGACTGAAAATCCCCGTGTCATTGGTTCGATTCCGATCGGAGGCACCAGCTAAGGAAATCCAGCAGGGTTTCCAATATGCGGCCGTAGCTCATCTGGTAGAGCGCCACCTTGCCAAGGTGGAGGTAGCGAGTTCGAGCCTCGTCGGCCGCTCCAACAGGAGTGGAAATTCACTCCTAAATATGGTGACGTGGCCAAGTGGTAAGGCAAGGGTCTGCAAAACCCTCATCCACCAGTTCAAATCTGGTCGTCACCTCCAAAAGATTCCCGGAAGCTTCGGCTTCCGGGATTTTTTGTTTTTGCGCTGTTCCCTATCAGCCTCCTCGCCCTCTCCGTCACCTACGGTGACAGACTCCCCCTTTTGTCACCTGCGGTGACATCTTCCCCCGGAGCGGGGGAAGTCTTTCCTCAAAGGGAGAGCCTCTGGCGAAACCGGTCACTTTGCAGTTAAGCCGAAAAGTCTGCCGCAGTGCCGCACTTTCGCAGAAAGCGGCACTGCAAATGCCGTCTACCTTTACGCCCCCTCCAGTGAAAATGCAATGCCGGAGCTTCCGCGGACGCTCCGGCATTGCTCTCTTAAAAATTATTCTTCCGCTGAATACGGCCGGAGCAAGGCGTAGGCCATTCCAGATCGTCCCCCTCAGAACTTCAGCCGCATCTGGTACCACACCACGCCCCCGTGGGTGGAGCCGGAAACGCCCTCGTTCACAAAGCCGAACTTTGCATAGTAGTGCACCAGGGCCTCCTTGCAGGTCAGTACCAGCCCCTTCCGGCCTTGGGCCCGGGCGTCGGCAATGGCCTGCTGCAGCAGCTGCCCGGCGTACCCCTGTCTGCGGCAGGCCGGGATGGTGTTTACCCCAAAGATCATCTGCCAGGCACCATTCTCCCGGTGGAGGGAGGCGTCGGCGTACATCTCATCGGTCAGGTCCGGCCAGTCGGTGCAAAAGCCGTCCACAAAGGCCAGCAGCCTTTCCCCCTCCCACAGCAGCCAAAAATGATTGCCGTACTGCTGCAGCCGCCCGGCAAACTCCTCTGCCGTAGCCGCCTCTGCCGCCGGGAAGCAGGCCGCCTCCACCGCTGCAATGGCCTCCAAGTCCTTTAAGGTCCCCTTACGGATCTCCATAAATATTCTCCCCTCTTTTTCTTCCGAGTGTACCACAGTTCCTGCCCAAAGGCAAAGGTCCTGCCGGTTTTTCCTTTTTGGGCCATTTGCATCCGCTGCCGCTCCGTGTTACAATGGCTATATTGCATCCAAAAAAGGAGCTGACACGCCATGCCCGCCGAAAACCATACCACCCTCACCCCGGATACGCCGGTGCGCTACCTGAAGGGCGTTGGCCCCAAGACCGCTGAGCGGTTCGAGAAGCTGGGCATCGTGACGCTGGCCGACCTGCTGTGCCACTACCCGCGCAGATATATCGACTTCACCAAACCCTATTCCATCGCCGAAGCGCCCACCGATGTGGAGTGCGTCGTCAGGGCTGAGGTGTTCGCCAAACCCGGCGGGCGTATCCTGCCGGGCGGGCGGCGGATGGAGCGCATCACTGCCGGGGACGATGTGTCCAGTCTGGAGATCACATGGTTCAATAATCCGTATGCCGCCCAGAAGCTGCAGCTGGGGCAGGAATATTATTTTCAGGGCATCGTTACCGGCGGGATGCTGCGCCGCCAGATGGTCAACCCGCAGGTGCGCACCGCTGAGCAGATCAAGGCTTCTCCCTTTGAAGCGGTCTACCCCCAGACCGAGGGCCTGACCAGCAATGCCATCGCCAAGTGCGTGCGGCAGCTGCTGCCCCATGCAGAGCTTCTGCCCGACCCTCTTCCGCCGGAAATGCTGGCAAAATACCGTCTGCTCTCCAAGGCAGATGCCGTGCGGGCCATCCACTGCCCTGCCACCGAAGAGCAGGCCTATGCAGCCCGGCGGCGGCTGATCTATGAAGAACTTCTGGTTTTACAGCTGGGCATTGGCCGGATGAAAAACCGGGGTGCCGCTG